>JAQGJI010000205.1 GCA_028290685.1 Devosia sp.
TGCGACAGGCCATAGCCAATCTGGAGGTCCAGTTTGGGGCAGCCAGGGTGACCATGAGTGTCAGCATCGGCATTGCCGAAGCGGCTGCCGGAGAAGACAATCCCCAGACGCTCCTGCATGACGCCGACACCGCACTCCTTGCCGCCAAAAAGCTGGGCCGTAACTGCATTGTGTGCGCTCCCGGGCGGGCTCTGTCGGCTGCCGAGTAATCGTTGGCGCCGCCTCCCGCCTGGCTTTGAGCATCCATGGCTCACGCCATTGCCGGACCCCGAAAGCACTGGTGAACTCACGGTTGCGCGCCGCCGGCACACGCTTGCCTCTTGCTTGCGAGCCGGGCTCCTGAACACGATGGGTTGAAGGGCGATGCCTGGCGATGCCCGGCGCGGGAGTTCAGGGATTGGCGTGATGCAGGGCGGGCAAAGCAGAGCCGGATCTTTGACAGGACGGCAACCCGTCCATTCACCCAAGCGACTTGCCAATCGGCCCCGCATCGCCCTAGACACAATCGAAGGGTGAGGAGCGCAAATGGCTGAACGATCGTCCATGCTGGCCCCTTTCCTCCACGAAACCTTCCGCCTGCTCTGGCTGGCGACGCTGGTGTCCAATCTGGGCGGGCTGGTGCAGTCGGTGGGCGCTGGCTGGCTGATGACGACGCTGACCGATTCCCACAACATGGTGGCATTGGTGCAGGCGTCGACGACCCTGCCCATCATGGTGTTCTCGCTCGCCGCCGGGGCCCTGGCCGATAATTTCGATCGTCGCACGGTGATGCTCATCGCCCAGACCGGGATGATGATCGTATCGCTGCTGCTGGCCGCGATGGCCTTCGGGGGCTGGCTCAGTCCATGGTTGCTGCTGGCGTTCACCTTCCTGATCGGCTGCGGCACGGCGCTGTTTAATCCGTCCTGGCAAGCCTCGGTGGGCGACATCGTGCCCCGGGCCGATCTGCCGGGCGCGGTGACGCTCAACGCGGTCGGCTTCAACATGATGCGCAGCGTTGGCCCGGCCATTGGCGGCCTCGTCGTAGCCCTGGCGAGCGCCGGTGCAGCATTTGCCTTCAACGCTGTTACCTATCTTCCTCTCATCTTTTCCCTCGCGCGCTGGAAGCCGCAGCAGCCGGTGTCGCCCCTGCCGCGCGAGGATTTGCGCAGCGCCATGTGGGCAGGCGTGCGCTATGTCTCGCTATCGCCCAACCTCATGATCGTGTTGTTTCGCGGCATGCTGTTTGGCTTGGCGGCCATCGTCATCCTGGCGCTCCTGCCGTCTGTCGCCAGCGAATATATGGGGGGCGGCGCGCTGGTCTATGGCACGCTTCTGGGCTGCTTTGGCCTGGGCGCCATTGGTGGCGCCTTTCTCAGCGGCGTCCTGCGGGAGCGCTTCAGCAACGAAATCATCGTGCGGCTGGCCAGTGTGGGCTTTGCCCTGGCCTGCGCCGGGCTGGGGCTCAGCCGCGACCCGCTGCTCAGCCATCTGGCGCTGCTGCCCGCTGGTGCCTGCTGGGTGCTGTCGCTGTCGCTGTTCAACGTGTCCATCCAGCTTTCCGCCCCGCGCTGGGTGGTGGGCCGGGCGCTGTCGCTGTATCAGACGGCCACCTTTGGCGGCATGGCCGCCGGCAGCTGGATCTGGGGTGCAACCGCGGACGCGCTGGCGCCCGATTGGGCCCTGCTGATTGCCGGGGCTGCCTTGCTGGTGAGCGCGCTGGTCGGGCTGGCACTGCCCCTGCCGCAATTCGATACGCGCGACCTCAACCCGCTCAACACCTTCAGCGAACCGCCACTGCGGCTCGATCTGCGGCCCCGCAGCGGACCGATCATGGTGATGATCGACTACCACATCGATCAGCACGATATTCCCCGGTTCCTAGCCCTGATGGCCGACCGGCGGCGCATCCGGCGGCGCGATGGCGCCCGGCAATGGTCGCTGCTGCGCGATGTGGAACAGCCCGAACTGTGGATTGAAAGCTATCATGTGCCGACATGGACCGATTATGTTCGGCACAATATGCGGCGCACCAGGGCCGACGCGGAGAACCTTGAGCAATTGCGGACCCTGCATCGCGGCCCGGGCCACCCGCAGGTCCATCGCATGATCGAACGCCAGATCGTGCCCCTGCGCGACGATACGCCCCTGCGCGACATGCCGGAGGTTTAAGGCTGCGAGCAGCCTTCCCGCTCGCGCCACTGCCTGTTACCCCGATGTGGCGAGGAACGGATTGCCGGTTGTGGCGCCACCCCTGAGGGGCACTGGGCCGTTTCTTGCCCCTTGAGGGGAGGGCAGGCGGGGATACTCTCACGCCACCCGGGCAAACCTTTCGTCGAACGAATAGCCCGCGCCCCGCACTGTGCGGATCGGGTCGATCTCGCGCCCGCGATTGATCGCCCGGCGCAACCGGCCGATATGCACGTCCACCGTGCGTTCATCGACGTAAACGTCATTGCCCCAGACCCCGTCCAGCAATTGCTCGCGCGAGTAGACCCGGCCGGGGTAGCGCATCAGATATTCAAGCAGCCGATATTCGGTTGGACCCAGATGCACGTCCCGCGACGCCCGGCGCACGCGGTGGGTCGTGCGGTCAAGTTCCAGGTCGCCGACCCGGAGCGCGGCCGTCACCAGGTTGGGATTGGCCCGGCGCAGCAGCGCATGGATGCGGGCCACCAGTTCGGGAACGGAGAAGGGCTTGACCACATAGTCGTCGGCACCGGTCGCCAGCCCGCGAATGCGCTCTTCTTCCTCCCCCCGTGCGGTGAGCATTATAATGGGGATGCGCGCGGTTTCCTCGCGCGCCCGCAGGCGGCGGCATAGTTCGATGCCGGAAACCTCGGGCAGCATCCAATCGAGCAGGATCAGGTCCGGCAGTTTTTCCTGGATGGCGTTCTGCGCTTGGTCTCCGGTTTCCGCGGTCACCACGCGGAAGCCTTCGGCCTCCAGATTGTAGCGCAACAGGATCGCGATATCGCCTTCGTCTTCAACAACGAGAATGGTGGCGGGCATGGGCGTGGCTCCCGGTTTCTGGATGCGAAGGGTTTTCTCAGGCCTGGGTCGTCAGTGATCGTCGCGGGTAACCGAATGCTAACCGATTGTGCCCCTGTGGGGCGCCGAAGCGAACCGTGTGCTACGCCTTGATCTGCATCCGGTGCAGGTTCTGCGCATCCGCGGTCAGCTGCTTGCCGGTCTGCAGATAATAGGCGCGCTCGGCGATGTTGGTGGCGTGATCACCGATGCGCTCCAGGCTCTTGGCGCAAAAAAGCAAGTGCGTACAGGTGGTTATGTTGCGCGGGTCCTCCATCATGTAGGTCAGCAGTTCGCGGAACAGCGATGTGTGCATCGCGTCCACCTCGTCGTCGCGATTGCAAACCTCGATTGCCGCCGCCGCGTCGCGGCTGGAATAGGCATCCAGCGATTCCTTGATCTGGCGCAGCACCAAAGCGGTCATGTTCTTGACGCCATTGTAGAAAGTGGGCTGCAGGCTCATCCCTTCAAGCTTCAAAGAACGCCGCGCCAGCTGCTTGGCCATGTCTCCCACCCGCTCCAGGTCGGAGGCAACGTGAATGGCTGTCACGATGGCACGCAGGTCGGACGCCATGGGTTGGCGGCGGGCGATCATGGATACGGCCATGTCGTCGATCCGGCGCTGCATGTCATCGATGCGCTGGTCGGCAATGATGGTGACATCGGCCAGTTCGCGGTCCAGCTTGAGCAGGGATTTGGTGCCGTTTTCGATAGCAACTTCAACCTGTCCGCCCATTTCCGCAATGGCGTGGGCCAGCGCGACAAGCTCGTCGTTATAGGACGAAACGATGTGTTCTTTGCCCAGATCAGGCATGATTGTGGTCCTCTCTCCCGCGTCAGCCGATGCGGCCCATGATGTAATCCTGGGTCTGCTTGTTGACGGGGTTGGTAAAGATATCCTCGGTCATCCCTTCCTCGATTAGATTGCCGAGGTGAAAGAACGCGGTCTTTTGGGAAACTCGCGCCGCTTGCTGCATGGAATGGGTGACAATGACTATGGTGTAGTTTTCGCGCAATTCGTCGATCAGTTCCTCGATGATCGCCGTCGCGATCGGATCAAGGGCCGAACAGGGCTCATCCATCAGGATGACCTCGGGGCCGACGGCAATGGCGCGCGCGATGCACAGACGCTGCTGCTGGCCGCCGGACAGGCCGGTGCCAGGTTCATTGAGGCGGTCTTTGACCTCTTCGAAAAGACCTGCCTTGCGCAGGGAGGAGACAACTATCTCGTCCAGATCGGTCTTCGATCTGGCAAGGCCGTGAATTTTTGGACCGTAAGCGACGTTCTCGTAGATCGACTTTGGGAAGGGATTGGGCTTTTGAAACACCATGCCGACGCGAGCGCGCAGTTCCACCACGTCGAGCGAGGAATCATAGATGTTCTCGCCATCGAGCAGGATGGTGCCGCCAACCCTGGCACTCTCAATGGTGTCGTTCATGCGATTGATGCAGCGCAGGAAAGTGGATTTACCGCACCCCGATGGACCAATGAACGAGGTCACGGCACGATCGGGAATATCGATCGAGATGCCGTGCAGGGCCTGCTTGGTGCCATAGTGCACCGTGACGTCGCGGGCTGTGAGACGGATCTGGCGATCGAGCATGTCGGCCGGGCTCATTGCGCTGTTCACTGATTGCTGGGTCAATTTGATCTTGCCGGCGACCATATCCATTTTGGGAACTCCTTATAAGCTCTGTGTTGGGTAGTGCCGGACTACCAGCGGCGTTCTAGGCGTTGGCGCAAGAAGATGGCGACGGCATTCATCAGCAGGAGGAACCCCAGCAACACCATGATCCCGGCTGATGTTCTCGCCACGAAGCCGCGCTCGGGACTGTCGGCCCAGATGTAGATCTGGGTGGGCAGGGTGGTCGCCGCATCCAGTATTCCGCCGGGCGGGCTGGTGATGAAGGCGTTCATGCCGATGAGCAGGAGCGGAGCGGTTTCGCCCAA
>JAQGJI010000004.1 GCA_028290685.1 Devosia sp.
AAGTCCTTGCCCTCGACGGGGATCTGCGGCTCGTCGGTCTTGCCGAATTCCTTCGGAAGGGCAGCGGCGAAAGCCTGTTTCGCATTGTCGAGCGCAAGACGGTCCTGGGGGCGCTTGGGGCCCGAAATGGACGGCACGACGGTGGAGAGATCGAGTTCCAGGGTGGAGGTGAAGACCGGGTCCGGCGAATTGGTCTCGCGGAACATGCCCTGCGCCTTGCTGTAGGCTTCCACCAGCGCCACGCGCTCCGGATCGCGGCCGGAGGTGGTCAGGTACTTCAGCGTATCGCTGTCGACCGGGAAGTAACCACAGGTGGCGCCATATTCGGGAGCCATGTTGGCGATGGTCGCCTGATCCTCGAGGCTGAGGTAATCAAGGCCTGGGCCATAGAATTCCACGAACTTGCCGACCACGCCCTTCTTGCGCAGCATTTCGGTGACGGTCAGCACCAGATCGGTGGCGGTGATGCCTTCGTTGATCTTGCCGGTGAGCTTGAAGCCGACGACTTCTGGAACCATCATGGTGATCGGCTGGCCGAGCATGGCGGCTTCGGCTTCGATGCCGCCCACGCCCCAGCCGAGCACGGCCATGCCGTTGACCATGGTGGTGTGCGAATCCGTGCCCACCAGGGTATCGGGATAGGCGACGGTTTCCCCGTCTTGCTCGCGCGTCCAGACGGTCTGGGCCAGATATTCAAGGTTCACCTGGTGGCAAATGCCGGTGCCGGGCGGAACGACGCGGAAATTGTCGAACGCCGACTGACCCCAGCGCAGGAATTCGTAGCGTTCCACATTACGCTCATATTCAAGCTCGACATTTTGCTCGAACGCGAGCGGCGTGCCAAAGCTGTCCACCATTACCGAGTGGTCGATAACAAGGTCGACCGGCACCAGGGGATTGATCTTTTGCGGATCGGCGCCCAGCTTTGCCGTGGCGTCGCGCATGGCGGCCAGATCAACCACGGCAGGAACGCCGGTGAAATCCTGCATCAGCACACGGGCGGGACGGTAGGAGATTTCGTGCTCGGAGGTACGCGTCTTGAGCCATTCGGCAACAGCCAGGATGTCGGCGCGATGCACGGTGCGGTTGTCTTCAAAGCGAAGCAGGTTTTCCAGCACCACCTTCATCGAGTGCGGCAAGGAGGAGACCCCGGTCAGCCCGTTCTTTTCGGCTTCGGCGAGGGAGTAATAGGTATAGGTCTTGGCACCCACCTGAAGAGTTGATTTGGCGTTGAAGCTGTTTACCGAAGTCATGGTGTCCGCCCTTGTCTGTACCGGTTATGGCAGGCGCAGCAGCCCGGGCAAATCTGCCCAGCACCGCTCGGCAGCGCTGCCTTTGCTGGAATGAATCCAATCTATCAGGGCTTATAGAGAACAAGTTTGGGGCTTGCCAGTCCGGCGTTGGGTTCAATACGAGAAGGGGTCATGACTGACCGGCACGTCTTTCCCCCCCTGGCCATGTACGCCGAAGGCCTGGCCTGCGGACGCGCCGGCATGGCTTTGTGCCAGGACCTCAATTTCTCGGTTCTATCCGGCCAGTGCCTGCTGCTGCGTGGCCCTAACGGCACGGGCAAGACCACGCTGCTGCTGACGCTTGCCGGGATTGTGCCGCCTCTGGCCGGATCGTGGACGGCGCAGGGACCCCAGGACGAGCCAGCGCCCGTTCATTATTGCGGCCACCGCAATGCCATCAAGCCGCGCCTGACAGTGCTGGAGAACCTGCTGTTCTGGCGCCAGGTGAACGGCGCTACCGGAGTAAGTGCCGAGGCCGCATTGGTTGAGGTCGGGCTGGGGGGCCTGGAGGATCTGGACGCCGGATATCTCTCCGCCGGGCAAGGGCGCCGGCTGGCGCTGGCGCGCTTGCGGGTGAGCCTGCGCCCGCTCTGGCTGCTCGATGAACCCACCGCGGCTCTGGATGTGGAGGGGCATGGGCTGGTCACGCGGCTGATCGAGGGACATTTGCGCATGGGCGGGCTTGTTATCGTGGCAACGCACGACCCGATCCATCTGTCCCACCCCGCGCCGGTGCAAACACTAACCTTGGAAAACCGGGCGTGAGCGGCTTTGTCGCCATGCTGCGGCGGGAACTGGCGCTGAGCTGGCGCGGCGGCGGCAATGTGCTGACGCTGGTGCTGTTTTTCGTGATCACGGGCGCAATCGTGCCTTTTGCGGTGGGGCCCGACAAGCCCCTGCTGGCGCGCATCGCCCCCGCAATCATCTGGATCGCGGCATTCCTTGCTATGCTGCTGGGGCTTGACCGGCTGTTTCGCCCCGACCATGAAGACGGCTCGCTGATCCTGCTGCGGCAAGCAGATCTGCCGCTCAGCGCTGTAATTGCCGCAAAAGTGATCAGCTACTGGTTGGTGTCGGCACTGCCACTGATCCTGGCCTCGCCGCTGCTCGCGGTGCTGCTGGGGATGGATTTGCCCGCCTTTGCGCGCACGCTCGTATCGTTGCTGCTGGGCACCCCTGCCCTCGCCGCCTTTGGCGCCATTGGAGCCGCGACAAGCGTGACGATCCGGCACGGCGGGCTTATCGCGCCCATCCTGATCGCGCCCCTGTCGATCCCGGTCCTGATCTTTGGCGTGGGCACCATCACGGCCGCCCAATCCAGCGCCGCGCCGCTGTTTCTTGCGGCATTGAGCCTCATGGCGATGGCGCTGGCTCCCTTTGCTGCTGCCCTTGCGATAAGCTTGGCCGAAGATTAGAGCCTTGAGCCCATGAGCATTCAAAGCACGCCCAAGCAAAGCTGGTGGAACCGGATCGCCCATCCGGGACAGTTCGTCGCCTGGTCGGCGCCCTGGCTCTGGCCGCTGGCCGTGCTGACCGCCCTGCTGTTCGCCATGGGCTTGTGGCTCGCCTTTATCGATTCGCCCCAGGACTACCAAATGGGCCACACCGTGCGCATCATGTATGTGCATGTGCCCAATGCCTGGCTCAGCCAGTTCGTTTATGGCGTCATGGCGCTCTCGGCACTGGGTACCCTGGTCTGGCGCCATCCCATGGCCGATGTATCCATGAAGGCCGCCGCGCCGCTGGGTGCCCTGTTCACCGCTCTGGCGCTGTTCACCGGCGCGCTCTGGGGCCGTCCAACCTGGGGCACCTTTTGGGAGTGGGACGGGCGCATGACGTCAACGCTCGTGCTGCTGTTCATCTATCTGGGCATCATCGCGCTCTGGCGGGCCTTTGACGACCAGCTCAGGGCAGCACGGATCGTCGCGGTGTTTACGCTGGTGGGGGCCATCAACATTCCCATCATCAAGTTTTCCGTCGATTGGTGGAGCACGCTGCACCAGCCGGCGAGCGTCTTTCGTGCTGATGGGCCGCGCATGCCCCCCTCCATCCTGGCTCCGCTGTTTGTTATGTTCGCAGCGTTTACATTGCTGTTTTTGGCGCTGCACCTGAAATCCATGCACACCGAAATCAAACGCCGCCGCATTGCCACGCTCCAGCGCAAGGCTGCGCAGGGGCACACGGCATGATCGAGCTCGGGCCCCACGCGGCGTTCATCATCTGGGCCTATCTGGGCGTGGCTCTGGCTGTTGCGGGTCTGGTCGGCTGGACACTGCTCGATGCGCGCCGGACCGCCAGAAAGCTGGCATTGCTGGAAACCCGGCGGGCGAGGAAGTGATGCGCTCTGTGCTGTTTGGCTTGCCGCTGGTCGCGCTGCTGGCACTGGTGGCCGTTTTTGCCCTGTCCATTGACCGCGACCCGAACCTGGTTCGCTCGGTGCTGATCGACAAGCCTGCTCCAAGCTTTGCCATGGCTGAAGTGCCCGGGCTCGGCGTGCCGGGGTTCGATACGGCAGCCCTCAAGGGCGAAGTCGGCGTGGTCAACGTCTTTGCCAGCTGGTGCATTCCGTGCCGCGACGAACACCCCTTGCTTGTGGCGCTCAAGCAAACGACTGGCGTGCGGCTCCTTGGCATCAACCAGGCAGATGCGCCCGAAAATGCGCGGGCGTTTCTAGCCGAACTCGGCAATCCGTACGATGCGGTGGGCGCCGACCGTGACCGGCGCGTATCAATCGAGTGGGGCGTCTACGGGGTGCCGGAAACCTTCGTTGTGGACGCAGAAGGGATCATCACCTTCAAGCATGTCGGGCCGCTGACGCAGGAGGCAATCGACACGCAGCTCTTGCCCGCCATCGAGCGAGCCCGTCGCTGAACAGGCCTCATCCCCGATTCGTCCAGCCGGTGACGGCGTGAAGAGCCGGGAACAGCAACCCTAGAAGTCGCTGGCCAGACCCTTGATTTCCCAATCCCCATAGCGCACCGGCTCCAGCCCGCCGCGGCCACCTTCTTCCTTGGGCGCAAAGGCGCTTTTAGCGTCGATCTCGCGCCGCCGTGCTGCAGCCTCTGCCAATGCGCGTTTGGCCGCTTCGCTCAAGACCGGCCGCATAGTCTGCTCGAGGGGTTTATCGTTCATCCCGCCACTTCCAAAACATCATTTGAGTCTGCCGCTTGCATGGAACCCTTGGCGTGACAACATAATTGCTCAACAACGCGAACCCAAGGGGTCCTGATGTTCAACACGTTCCGCACCGCTGTTCTGCTGGCAGCACTGACCGCCCTGTTCATGGTGGTTGGCTATTTCATCGGCGGCACGTCCGGCATGATGATGGCTTTCGTTTTCGCACTGCTGACCAATCTGTTTGGCTACTGGAACTCCGACAAGCTGGTGCTGCGCATGCAGAATGCCGTGCCGGTCGAGCGCTCGCGCGTGCCCGAGCTCTACGAGATGGTGGACATCCTCTCGCGCAAGGCGGGTATCCCCACCCCCAAGGTTTATGTGATCCAGTCCGACCAGCCGAACGCCTTCGCCACCGGGCGCAACCCTCAGAACGCGGCCGTGGCGGTCTCAACAGGGCTGCTGCGGCATCTGGACACCCGTGAAGTAGCGGCCGTCGTGGCGCACGAGTTGGCCCATATCCGCGCCCGCGACACGCTGATCATGACGATCACGGCGACCTTTGCCGGAGCGATCTCGGCGCTGGCGCAGTTCGGCCTGTTCTTTGGCGGCGGCAGCAATCGCGACAATCCCCTGGGCGGCGTTGGTGCACTGCTGATGGTGTTTCTGGCGCCCGTCGCCGCCATGGTCGTGCAGATGGCGGTGAGCCGCACCCGCGAATACGAGGCCGACAAGGATGGCGCCGAAATTTCGGGCGATCCGCTGGCGCTGGCCTCGGCCCTGCACAAGATTGCTGCGCTGGCCGGGCGACAGGTCAACATCGCCGCCGAGCGCAACCCGGCCATGGCGCATATGTATATCATCAATCCCCTGTCCGGAGCGCGGATGGACAATCTCTTTTCCACTCATCCCGATACCGCCAACCGCATCATGGCGCTGCGCGAGCTTGCAGCAAGGATGCAGGTGAACGATAAGGGCGCAACGCCCCAGCCTCGTCCTGCCCCTGCCAGCCCTGGCCGGGACGGCGGCGGCTGGCGCGTGCCGACTGTCGGACAAGCCGGCCAGAACGGCGGACAACGCGGTCCCTGGGGATAAGCACAAGATTGGCGCACAACAAACCTGATCCGGCGGGGCTCAAGCTCCGCCTCGTTGCCGCACAGCGGCTCAAAGCCGTTCTGGCTGGAGAAAACTTCTCCCCTTTGACAGCAGCTGATCTGGCGGATGGGCGCGACCGAGCCCTGGCCAACCGGTTGATCACAACCGCCCTGCGCCGGCAGGGCCAGCTCAATTTCATCATGCATGCGCTGCTCGAAAAAGGCATGCCCGGCAAATCGGGCAGCTTTGAAGCCGTGCTGCGGCTGTCGCTGGCACAGCTGGTGTTTTTGCCCGATCTGGGCGCCCACAGTGCGCTGTTTCTGGCCGTCGAAGCCATCAAGCGCGATCCCAAGGCACGCCATCTCAGCGGATTGATGAATGCGGTGCTCCGCAATGCGCAGGCCAATTCGGCCAAGTTCGGCATGCTGAGCGATGATCTGCTGGTGCCCGATACATTTGGCGACACCTGGCTACAAGCCTATGGCGAAGAGGCCATCGATGGTTTTTCCAGCGCGCTGCTGGCCGGTGCGCCACTTGATCTGACGCTCAAGAGCGACGATCAGGATCTGATCGACTCCCTTGGTGCCGAGCGCGTCATGGCCGACACCGTCCGCATCGAGCAGCGCGATCGGCCGGTGGAAGCCTTGCCCGGTTATGCCGAAGGGCGCTGGTGGGTGCAGGATGTTGCGTCGGCAATTCCAGCCCGCCTGCTGGGTCTGGAACCCGGCAAGCGGGTGCTGGACCTTTGCGCCGCCCCCGGTGGCAAGACAGCACAACTGATCAAGGCGGGCTTGTCGGTGACAGCCCTCGATGCCGACCCCAAGCGGGTGGAGCGGCTCAAGGACAATCTTAAGCGGCTGCACTACACGGCCGAGATCGTCGTGGGCGATGCCGGCACCTTTGCCCCGAGCGCGCCTTACCATGGCGTCCTGCTCGATGCGCCCTGTTCGGCGACGGGTACGTTCCGCCGCCATCCGGAGGTGATCTGGCACCGCTCGGTGGGCGATGTCGGGGGCCGGGTGCGGCTGCAGCGGGCCCTGCTGACCAATGCCTTCCGTTGCCTGGATACGGGAGGGGTTCTGCTCTACTGCGTCTGCTCGCTGGAGCCTTCGGAGGGAGAAGAGCAGGTCGATTGGGCGCTGCAGTCTTTGCCCGGGCTCAAGCTCTGGCCCGTTACAGCCAGCGAATTGCCCGGGCTCGAACAGGCCGTGTCGGAGCGCGGGCTGGTGCGCACCCATCCCGCCATGATCCCTGCGGGACGCAGCGGTGGCATGGACGGCTTCTTCGTTGCCCGCTTTGTCCGCAGCTAGCCCGACGAAATCGGTGGACTGCGTGCTTTCCGCCAAAGCTTTATAGCGGCAATTGATTAAAGTGCCGCCGAGGTGCCTTGGAGAAAGGCCGCCAGCAAGGTATAAGCGGTTGACGCGCCAGTATAACACACCGCGGATCAGGCGATTGGCAGGACTGCCGCAATGCTAGGCCGGATTGGCTATGGACTGGGCCGGGCTGGCCGCCGCTTTGCTGACACTTTGGTCACGTTGCCGGTTTCGCGCTGGACCTGGCGCAGCCTTGCCGACGACGCTTATGGCGGGGACCTCCCCGAGTTCCGCCCTGCCGATCGCGACACCGTGCGCGACATGATGGCCGGGCGTTATCTGCTGGCCAGTAAACTGATCGAGACAGGCGGGGCCTCGCCGTTTTCGCTCGACGTCGATCATCTCGACTGGTGGCTCAATCTGCACAGTTTTTCCTGGCTCCGGCACTTTCGGGATGTGCGCGATACCGGCGAGCGCCGCTTTGCCCGTACCCTTGTGCTCGACTGGATCGGCCGGGAGGGCGGCTTTGAGCGTGAGAGCTGGGCGATCGCCCTGACGGCGCAGCGCGTCCTCAATTGGCTGCGCCATCTTCCCCTGTTGCTTGAAGGGGCGACGCCGGATCAGGCCAGGACCATCCAGCGGGTTATCGGGACCCAGGTGCAAAGCCTCAAGGTCAGGGCCCGCCTTGCGCAGGAGCCGCTCGACGCCTTGTTTGCAGCCATTGCCATATTGGGGGCGCAAGCCTGCGAGCCGGGGGACAAATCCGACGTCTCCGCCAAGGTGGAGCGCCTCAACCAGCTGCTGGCCAGCCAGATCGATGAATATGGGCTGCATTTGACGCGCAGCACCAAGACGCAGCTGCAATTGTTGTGCGATTTGCTGAGCGTCCGCGCGGTGGCTGGATCAAGCAAATCGGAGGCAGCAAACGAGCTGGGCGCCCAGATCGATCGCATGCACGAAACCCTTGATGCCTTGACCCTGTCGAGTGGGGAACCGGCATATTTCAACGGCACCGGCCATCTGCCGCACGACGTGCTGATCGCCATTCAGGCCAACAGTCCCGGCCGCCGGCGGCGCACCATGCTGCTGGGGGGGTACGGTATTTTGCGCAGTGGCGACAGCGTGGTCGTGATGGATACCGGCCTGCTTCCTCCGCCAGGTTTTCGCGGCGAGCTTCACCGCAGCGCTCTGGCGCTTGAATTCTCCCATGCCAGCCAGCTGATATTTGGCTCGTGTGGACCCGCACCCGCCGATCTGCCGGCCAGCAAGGCCTTGTTTCGGCAAGGGGTCGCCCATTCTGCCCCGACCATTGATGCCGACGATATTCCCGGAACCGCCAAGCCATTGGTGCAGCTCGATGTCGCCGATCATCTGCTCAGCGCCACGAGCTCAGGCCTGGCGCGCCGCTTCGGGGTTGAACTCGAACGGCGCGTAACCCTGCTTTCGGGCGGCACCACCCTGGTCGGCCAGGACCGCATGATCGGCCGGGGGAGCCCCTCAGGCCTGCTTGCCGCCCGGTTCCACCTGGCGCCCGGCATTGTTGTGCGGCGCAACAACAATGAAGATATTGTCCGGCTGGTCCTGCCCGGCGGATCGATCTGGAGCTTCATGTGGGAGGGCGCGGAGTTTCGTGAGGACGACAGCGTACGCCAATCGGCCTATGTCGGCTTCCACAGGACGCGCCAGCTGGTGCTCGAAGCCGAAATCGCCCCCGATCGGGAAATTGCCTGGATATTTACCCTCGAACAGAACTAGCCGCGACCCTAAAGTTCATGCTAGCGAGCGCCCCATCAAACTCAACACGCGGGAAACCAGATGGGCAAGACGGTCAAGGTCGGGCGGGCGCTGCTTTCAGTATTCGACAAGTCCGGCATGGTTGATTTTGCCCAGGGGCTTTCCGGCCTGGGGGTGGAACTGGTTTCGACCGGCGGCACGCACAAGCTGATTCGCGAGGCAGGTCTGCCCGTGCGCGAGATTGCTGAACTGACGGGTTTTCCCGAGATGATGGATGGCCGGGTCAAGACGCTCCATCCGGTGGTGCATGGCGGCCTCCTGGCGGTGCGCGACAAGGCTGCCCACATGGCGTCGATGGATGAGCATGGCATCGGCGCCATCGATCTGGTTGCGGTCAATCTTTATCCCTTCGAGCAGACCGTCGCCTCCGGCGCCAGCTATGACGATATCATCGAAAACATCGATATTGGCGGACCGGCCATGATCCGGTCTGCCGCCAAGAATCATGCCTATGTGACAGTGGTGGTTGACCCGGCCGACTACCCGGCGATTCTCGAGGCCATCAAATCTGGCGGCATCCCCTTCGAGCTGCGCCAGAAGCTGGCGGCCAAGGCTTATGCCCGCACGGCCGCCTATGACAGCGCGATTTCGTCCTGGTTCGCCCGGGAAATCGACTTTGCCGATGTGAGCTATCGCAGTTTTGCCGGCACGCTGAGCGAAGTCATGCGTTATGGCGAGAACCCCCACCAATGGGCCGCATTCTACAAGACCGGCGAAGACCGTCCCGGCGTGGCGACCGCAACGCAGGTGCAGGGCAAGACGCTGAGCTACAACAACATCAACGATACAGACGCCGCGTTTGAGCTGGTCAGCGAGTTTGACCCCGCCCAAAGTGCTGCAGTCGCCATCATCAAGCACGCCAATCCGTGCGGCGTTGCCGTGGCAGCCGATCTCAAGACTGCTTACCTGCGCGCTCTGCGCACCGACCCAGTCTCGGCCTTTGGCGGCATTGTTGCCACCAATCGCGAGATCGATGCCGAGACCGCCGCCGAGATCGTCAAGGTCTTCACCGAGGTGATCGTCGCCCCTTCGGCCACCCAGGAAGCTCAGGAGATCATCGCGGCCAAGAAGAATCTGCGCCTGCTGCTGACCGGCGGTCTTGCCGATGCCAAGGCCGAAGGGCTGCTGGTCAAATCCGTTGCCGGTGGCCTGCTCGTGCAAGGCCGGGACAACCGCAATGTCGATGATTGCGAACTCAAGGTCGTGACCAGGCGCCAGCCCACCGAACAGGAGCTGACAGACCTGAAACTGGCTGCCAAGGTGGCCAAGCATGTGAAATCCAATGCCATCATCTACGTCAAGGACGGAGCGACCGCCGGCATCGGCGCCGGGCAGATGAGCCGGGTGGATTCGGCGCGCGTCGCGCACCGCAAGTCCATCGACGCAGCGGGGGCTGCGGGTCTCACCGAGGCGCTGACGCAAGGCTCGGTCGTGGCGTCGGACGCGTTCTTTCCCTTTGCCGATGGGCTCGAGGCGCTGGTTGCCGCGGGAGCGACGGCCGTGATCCAGCCCGGGGGCTCGATGCGGGACGATGAGGTCATTGCCGCCGCCGACGCTGCGGGTATTGCCATGGTGATGACGGGCATGCGCCACTTCCGGCACTGATCCGCAAACACCCGCAATGGCGTACCCGTGAGTACGGTTATGCTTGACCCGATCGTCCTTTGCGGCTTAGAACCGGTTCAAACTCCCTCTGCCGGAAGATAGCCATGACCAAGGCCCGCACGCTCTACGACAAGATCTGGGACGACCATCTGGTCCAGAACAACGAAGACGGCACATCGCTCCTTTATATTGACCGGCACCTGGTTCACGAGGTTACCAGCCCCCAGGCATTCGAAGGCCTGCGCCTGAACAACCGCAAGGTGCGCCACCCCGAGCGCACCCTGGCCGTTGTCGATCACAACGTGCCCACGACCGACCGGTCGCTGCCCAATCCGGACCCGGAAAGCGCCATCCAGATCGCGGCTCTGGCCGAGAATACCAAGGATTTTGGCGTCGAATATTTCGATCCCTTCGACAAGCGTCAGGGCATCGTGCACATCGTTGGCCCTGAACAGGGTTTCACCCTGCCCGGAATGACCATTGTCTGCGGCGACAGCCATACCTCGACCCATGGTGCCTTTGGCGCCCTGGCGCACGGCATCGGCACCTCCGAGGTGGAACACGTGCTGGCGACGCAGACCCTGATCCAGCAAAAAGCCAAGAACATGCTGGTGCGCGTCGATGGCAAGCTGCCCCCGCACGTCACCGCCAAGGACATCATCCTGGCCATCATCGGCGAGATCGGCACGGCCGGTGGCAATGGCCATGTGATCGAGTTTGCCGGCGAAGCCATCCGCGAGCTTTCCATGGAAGGCCGCATGACGGTTTGCAACATGACCATCGAGGGCGGCGCCCGCGCCGGCCTGATCGCGCCTGACGAAAAGACCTTTGCCTATGTCAAGGACCGCCCGCGCGCGCCCAAGGGCGAAGCATTCGACATGGCGCTCGATTACTGGAAGACGCTCTATTCCGATGAGGGCGCCCATTTCGACAAGGTGGTGGTGCTCGACGCCGCCAAGCTGCCGCCAATCGTGTCCTGGGGCTCATCGCCTGAGGACGTGATCACGGTGACCGGGGAAGTGCCCAACCCCGACGACATCGCCGATGAAAACAAGCGGGCGTCCAAGTGGCGGGCGCTGGACTATATGGGGCTCAAGCCCGGGACCAAGATCACCGATATCTCGGTGGAGCGCGTGTTTATCGGCTCGTGCACCAATGGCCGTATCGAGGATCTGCGCGCCGCTGCGGCCGTGATCGGTGACCGCAAGGTCGCCCAAGGGGTCAATGCCATGGTCGTGCCGGGCTCGGGCCTGGTCAAGGATCAGGCGGAAGCCGAGGGTCTGGACAAGATCTTCCTCGATGCCGGCTTTGAATGGCGCGAGCCGGGCTGTTCCATGTGCCTTGCCATGAACCCGGACAAGCTCAAGCCGCAGGAGCGCTGCGCCTCGACGTCCAACCGCAATTTCGAGGGCCGCCAGGGCTTCAAGGGCCGCACGCATCTGGTTTCTCCCGCCATGGCTGCCGCTGCCGCCATTGCCGGGCATTTTGTCGACATCCGCGAGTGGCAGTGAGCCAAGCCGACTGGGGGGCGCGATTTGCGCCCACCCTCGACGATATCGAAATGCTGGCCACCGCGGCACTACAGGATCTGCCGGAGCCGTTCAGGTCGCTAGCGGCCGATGTAACCTGCTCGGTGGCAGAGTTTGCCGAAGACGATGTGCTCGAAGGTTTCGGCATGGAAAGCCCATTCGAGCTGATGGGCCTGTTTTCCGGGATCGGCCTCACCGAAGACGGCGCCGTGCCCCAGACGGGCCAGTTGCCGAACACGGTGTTTCTGTATCGCCGGGCCATTCTCGACTACTGGGCCGAAAATGACGACAATACGCTGGGCGAAGTGGTTACCCACGTCCTGATCCACGAACTGGGCCACCATTTCGGCTTCTCTGATGACGACATGGAAGCAATCGAGGCAGCAGCAGAACGCGACTAACGCTGGGCTTTGGGATCGCATCCCTCGCCACCCGGGCTGTCCGGGCGGCTCATGGGACGCATCGTCACCGCTGGATACCCGGACAGGCCGGGCCGTGACGATATCAAGCGTTCGGTGGAACTAGGTCGGATCGGGCGCAGCGCGGTCGTCCTTGCTGGGCGATTGGATGGATATATTGGCAGGCTGGCGGGCTGCATCGCTGGTTTGCTCTTGGCTGCTGCCTTCGCGTGGCACGAAGTGAAAATCATTGCTGAGCGTGCCGGGTTCATCATCATTGACCATGATCGCCAGGCCATTCTTTTCGAGTTGTTCGAACCACTCGTCCCACCCTGACAATGCCCAGCCACCGGTGAGCGATGTGTCCGGGCCTTCGTTGCGCTCGGCGTTCAAGGCGTGCTGCCCAAAGGTGATCTGCAACAACACCCTGTCCTCATGCACATCTGGGGTGTCGAGCAACATTGGATTGCCGCCGCGCGCAATGGCCCATTGGCGGATTTCTTCGTGCGATGTCATAATTCTGGCCATGGCGTGCTCCTGCAATGAACTGGGCGGACAATCCCGGCGCTGGCCGATCAGTTCCCTTCCGGATCAATTCCCAAGCCACGCGCTGCCTGCTAAGGAGCACCCTCAAGAGCCGGAGCCAGCATGACGACAGACAATCACAATCTCATTCTCCTGGGCACCATCGGCGCTGCCCATGGCATCAAGGGCCAGGTGCGGATCGCCACCCATACCCAGGATCCCCTGGCAATCGCCTCCTATGGCGCCCTTGCAACCGACCGGCCTGGTTTGCTGGTTACGCTCAGCAAGGTGCGACTGCATAAAAATGTTGTCGTCGCTCACATAAAAGGCGTTACCGACCGCACCGCGGCCGAACAGCTCAATGGTGTCAATCTTTACGTGGAGCGCAGCAAATTGCCCGAACCCGAGGATGAAGACGATTTCTATCATGCCGACCTGATCGGACTCGAGGCCAGGCTCGACAACGGTGTGGTCATTGGCACCGTATCGGCCATCCTCAATTTCGGTGCCGGAGATCTGGTTGAAGTGCAGGACCCGCAAAGCGGCGATACCTATCTTTACCCCTTCACCAAGGCCGTGGTGCCCACGATCGACATGGGCGAAAGATATCTGATCATTGTGGTGCCGCTCGATGCTCCCGAGGGGGAGGAAGAGCCCGATTGAGCTTCAACGCTTCGGTTATCACGCTGTTTCCCGAGCTGTTTCCGGGCCCCCTTGGTGCCTCGGTCCTGGGCCGTGGCATGACGGACGGGCTTTGGTCGCTTAACGCCATTGGCTTGCGGGACTTCACCACCGACCGGCACCGGACAGTGGACGATACACCTTCTGGAGGTGGCGCCGGGATGGTCCTCAAGCCCGATATCCTGGCCCGGGCCATCGACATGGTGTCTCCCCCGCACGACGAGCGGCCGCGCCTGCTGATGTCGCCCCGCGGCAAGCCGCTGACCCAGCAATGGGCCCGCCAGCTGGCCCTGGGCCCCGGCGCTGTCATCGTGTGCGGGCGTTTCGAGGGCATCGACCAGCGCGTCATCGATGCGCGCGGGCTCGAGGAAATGTCGATAGGGGACTATGTGCTGGCGGGGGGTGAGGTGGCGGCCATGGTGTTGCTCGAGGCAGTCGTGCGCCTCATTCCGGGGGTTCTGGGTGGTCAGGACAGCCATGCCGATGAAAGCTTTGAAAACGGCCTGCTGGAATATCCGCAATATACCCGCCCGCAAAGCTTTGAAGGGATCGAAATTCCGGCGGTCCTGACCTCGGGGGACCACGGAAAGATTGCACGCTGGCGCGCCGAGCAAAGCCAGGCCTTGACCGCCATGCGCCGGCCCGACCTGCTCGCTCCGCGCAAACCGTAAAACCCGTCACAGGCTGGACTCCTGGGCCATTTTACCCTATAGCCGCGCCACTATCGCGTTTTCGGGCTAATCGGACCCAGAACGCACCAATAAAAAGACGACCAACCTCCGTTACCAACCAAGACCGGGCGCTCGATCCCTTCGGGATTGAACAGGCGCTCCATTGAAAAGATTCAAGAAACGGAATTACCATGAATATCATCGAACAGATCGAGGCCGAACAGGTTTCGGCTCTCGCGGCCAAGCGTGAACTGCCAGACTTTACCCACGGCGACACCGTCAAGGTATGGGTCAAGATTCGCGAAGGCGAAAAAGAGCGCCTCCAGGCCTATGAAGGCGTAGTGATTGCCATGAATGGTGGCGGCATCACTTCGAGCTTCACCGTCCGCAAGATTTCCTATGGCGAAGGCGTCGAGCGCGTATTCCCGCTCTATTCGCCCAACATTGCCTCGGTCGAGGTGCTCAAGCGCGGCAAGGTGCGCCGTGCCAAGCTCTACTATCTGCGCGATCGTCGCGGCAAATCGGCCCGTATTTTTGAATCGACCAGTTCGCGTACCAAGAAGATCGAAGCCAACGAGCGCAGCGCCGCCCAGGCTGCCCGTGATGCTCGTGAAGCCGAAAAGGTTGCTGCTGCCGAAGCTTTTGCCGCCGAGCAGGCTGCAAAGGACGCTGAAGCCGCAGCAGCCGCCCAGGCCGCCGAACAAGCTGCTGCCGCCTCCGCCGAAGCGCCCAAGGCTGAATAAGCGTTCAGCCTTATATACTTGAACAATATAGCCCGGCCCTGAACAGGAGCCGGGCTTTTTGCTGAGCGGTGGATTCACGTGAAACGCTGGCGCCTGGCGCGCAAGTTCCGGCTTTACCGTGCCCCCAACCTTGGCGATAAGAAGCATCCATCAGCCAAGAGCCTCACATGCCTGTCTCTGTCGTCACCTGGAACATCAATTCGGTCCGTCTCCGGCTGCCCATGGTGCTGGATTTTCTCCAGCAATATCAGCCCGACGTGCTGATGCTGCAGGAGATCAAATGCACCAATGACCAGTTTCCGGCCAAGGCCTTTGCCGAAGCCGGGTACCCTCACCAAGCCGTGCACGGGCAAAAAGGCTATCATGGCGTTGCCACTGTTTCGAAGTTTCCACTCAGCGACGTGTCGAGCAGGGTATTTTGCAACATCCCCGAGTCACGCCACGTCTCGGCGGTGCTGAATTGGGGCCGCGGCCCGGTTACAGTCCATAATTTCTATATACCGGCCGGCGGCGATGAGCCGGACCCCGAGGTTAATCCCAAGTTCAAGCACAAGCTGGGATTCCTCAGCGAACTGACCACCTGGTTCAGCGAACCAGGGTTCCAGCGCGGGCATCTGATTGCCGGGGACTTCAACGTGGCGCCGCATGAAAACGATGTCTGGAGCCATAAGCAGTTGCTCAAGATCATCAGCCACACCCCGGTGGAAACCGAAGCACTGGAGGCGATTCGCAGTGGCGGACATGGCTGGACCGATCTGGTGCGCAAGCATGTACCTTACGACCAGAAGATTTACTCCTGGTGGAGCTATCGAGGCATCGATTGGCAGAAGTCGGATCGTGGCCGGCGGCTCGATCATATCTGGGCCACCAGCGACGTTGCCGAACATTGCATTGCTGCCGAAATCATCAAGCCCGCGCGCGGCTGGACCGACAAGCCGAGCGACCACGTCCCGGTGATTGCCCGTTTCGCCGGAGTCTAGCGCTGCATAGATCGGTCTATTCGGATTTCATCTTTCGCCCAACGGGCTCCAGCGCGCCAAGATAATCACCGATATCCTGCTGCACCCGGGCAATGGCGCGCTGTGCAAGATCGGGAGATTGCTGGATCAGCTTCAAAAAGGCATGCCGGGGCACAAACAGAACCTGGCTGTCGGTCACGGCAACGATAACGATCGGCCGTGGTTTGGGCAGGATCAGGGCCATTGCCGAAACGACGCTGCC
>JAQGJI010000031.1 GCA_028290685.1 Devosia sp.
CGCTCACCCTCGAACTTCTGGCGGTTCGCGGCAGTCGCGCGCAGCGCCTTGCCCTGTGGCAGAAGGAAATTGCGGGCAAAGCCGTCCTTGACGGACACTTCATCCCCGATCGAACCAGTGCGGCCGATGCGCTCGAGTAAAATAACTTTCATCTAGGTATTCCTTGTAGCTGTCCCGTCTCGCGGACGGTTAGGAGCCCCGGACCACCCGGAACCCCAACGATGTGCCCGTGAAGGGGCACCAGTAGGCAGGCACTTACGCGAACAAGAAGCCGTCGGGACGGTTGAGATAGCGGTGATCGGCGGGAACCGGAGCGGAGCGTACTTGAGCACCGGAAGCGCAGCCGACTGCCGCTAGATCGCCGTCCCGGCGAGCTTATTGGACAGCGTAAGGCATGATGCCGATGAAGCGGGCGCGCTTGATCGCCTGGGCCAGCTCGCGCTGCTTCTTGGCCGATACGGCCGTGATGCGGCTGGGAACGATCTTGCCGCGCTCGGAAACATAGCGGGACAGCAGGCGCACGTCCTTGTAGTCGATCTTTGGCGCGCCTTCGCCCGAAAACGGGCAGGTCTTGCGGCGGCGCTGAAACGGCCGGCGGGCCTGGGCGGTGGTGAGGTCTTTGATTGCCATAGCTTAAAAATCCTAAAGCGTTTCCAGGCGAAGTGGATACCGGTTCGCCGTCCGGAAACGCGTCAAAAGGGAAATATTAGAAACGGCGCGGACGGCGTTCGCCGCCGAAGCCACCACGGTCACCGCCGCGATCGGGCCGGCCACCACGCTCACCGTCACGATCGTCACGGTCACGCTTCTGCATCATCGCCGACGGGCCTTCTTCCAGCTCGTCCACGCGCACGGTCATGAAGCGCAAGATGTCTTCGTTGATGCGCATCTGGCGTTCCATCTCGGCCACAGCCTGCGGCGCTGCCTCGATGTTGAGCAGCGTGTAGTGCGCCTTGCGGTTCTTGCGAATGCGGTAGGAGAGGCCCTTGAGGCCCCAGTATTCGTTCTTGGTGACCTTGCCGCCGCCAGAAGCGAGGACTTCGGTCAGGGCAGCGGTCAGTTCTTCAACCTGCTGCTGGGATACGTCCTGGCGCGCCAGGAAGATATGCTCGTAAAGGGCCATTAATTGCGCCTTCCTTAGTGGTTTTCAACACAGCGATCCTTGGCGCGGAGCCTCCTTGAAGCCGGAAAGGGCATCAAAGCAGTCTTGCAAAGAGCGGGAACACGGGAGGCCGGGCCGAAACCCTATTCATCGCGTAAACGACGAACCCTCCGTTCAGCCCCCGGCCAAACGAATTGCTGGGCGCCATATAGGGGAAAGCGGCGCACCAAGCAAGGCTTAAGCGGCCAGCGGCCGTGTTTGCCTTGACTCCGCCGCACCCATTGGGCACACGCCGCGCAACTGGACAGCGCGGATGGCGATTGTCAAACTATACGCAAAAGAGGGGCTGTTCATGAGCAGGCGCGCATTCACTTTTCCGGGGCAGGGCAGTCAGGTGGTCGGCATGGGCAAGGACCTTGCCGCAGCTTACCCTGAGGCCCGTGCCGTTTTCCAGGAGGTCGACGAGGCCCTGGGGCAGCGACTTTCGGCCATCATGTTTGAAGGCCCGGAGGACATTTTGCGTCTCACCGAGAACGCCCAGCCGGCTCTGATGGCTGTCAGCCTTGCCGTGATACGCGTGCTCGAAACCAAGGGCATTCGCCTGGCCGATCACGCCGCCTATGTCGCGGGCCACTCCTTGGGCGAATATTCGGCTCTCTGCGCTGCCGGTACCTTCTCCTTGTCCGATACCGCACGCCTGTTGAAGACGCGCGGCCAGGCGATGCAGAAGGCTGTGCCGGTTGGTCATGGCGCCATGGCTGCGTTGCTGGGGCTTGATCTGGAAACGAGCCGGGAAGTCGCGGCCGAAGCGGCGCAGGGCGAGGTGTGCGACGTTGCCAATGACAATGCACCCGGACAGGTAGTTGTCTCGGGCGCCACTGCCGCCATCGAGCGCGCCGTGGAGATCGCCAAGGCCAAAGGCGCCAAGCGTGCGCTGTTGTTGCCCGTCAGCGCTCCTTTCCATTGCTCGCTCATGCAGCCTGCCGCCGACGCCATGGCCCAGGCGCTGGCCGAAGTCAGCATGCAGGCGCCTGTTGTGCCCCTGGTTGCCAACGTCCTGGCACAGCCGATTTCCGACCCCGCCGATATTCGCCAGCGCCTGGTCGAGCAGGTCACCGGCGTTGTCCGCTGGACCGAGAGCATTACCTGGCTGACCGGGGAGGGCGGGGTCACGCACCTGACCGAGTTGGGGACCGGCAAGGTTCTCACCGGTCTCGCCAAGCGCATCAACTCGCAAGCCTCTGCAAACGCTGTGGGCACGCCCGCCGATATCGACGCCTTCGTAGCCGAACTGACTGCTTGAGCCTTCGCCCGCGCCGTCTCGCGCTTGAATCTGAATCTCCGTTGGGAGCACTAAATGTTTGATTTGACTGGTAAGCGCGCCTTGGTAACTGGCGCCAGTGGCGGCATCGGCCGCGAAATCGCCAAGGCACTGGCTGCAGCCGGCGCAACAGTTGCCCTGAGCGGTACCCGTGTTGGTGCTCTGGAAGACACCGCTCGCGAGATCGGCAAGGAAAGCCCGATTCTCCCCTGCAACCTGTCCAAGCTCGACGAGGTCGACAAGCTTGTGCCCGCCGCCGAAGCTGCCATGGGCGGCATCGACATTCTGGTCAACAATGCCGGCATGACGCGCGACAACCTTTTTATGCGCATGAAGGACGAAGAGTGGGATGAGGTCATCGCGGTCAATCTTACCGCCGCATTCCATCTTAACCGCGCCGTGCTGCGCTCCATGATGAAGCAGCGCTTCGGTCGCATCATCGGTATTTCCTCTGTCGTGGGCGTCATGGGCAATCCGGGGCAGGGCAACTATGCCGCATCCAAGGCTGGCCTGATCGGCATGAACAAGGCGCTGGCGCACGAGGTCGCTTCTCGCGGGATTACTGTCAATTCGATTGCGCCCGGCTTTATCGCCTCGGCCATGACCGACGAGCTCAACGACAAGCAGCGTGA
>JAQGJI010000060.1 GCA_028290685.1 Devosia sp.
GGACCTGGGAGACGGTTGAACGCGCCCGCGTGGAACGGCGCCTGCGCGAAAGCGAAGAGCGGCACCGCTTTCTCGATGCGCTGGGCCAGATGGTCACCAAGGCCATGGATCCCGACGAGATCCTGGCCATCACGACCCGCATGCTGGCGGAGCATCTGGGTCTTTCCAACTGTGCCTATGCCGACATGGACGAGGGCGGGGATGGCTTTACCGTCCGGGGCGACTGGGCCGCCCCTGGTTCTCCCAGCATTGTGGGCCATTATCAACTAGCCGATTTCGGGCGGATTGCCGTGGCCAATCTTGGTGCTGGAAAGCCCCTGATCATCAATAACACTGTGCTCGAGCTCGCCCCACAAGAGGCAGCGACGTTTCAGAACATCGGCGTCGCGGCAACCATCTGCATGCCTTTGGTGAAGGAGGGGCGGTTGACCGCCCTGATGGCGATCCACGACAAGGCGCCGCGCCAATGGTCGGAAAGTGAACTGGCCCTGCTGGCCGAGGTGACGCAGCGATCCTGGGCCCATATCGAGCGCGTTGGGGCAATTGCCAGCCTGCAAGAGAGTGAGCAGCGGTTTCGCCTGATGGCCCAGCAGCAGGAAACAACGGCCCAGGAACTGGCAGCGCTGAATATCAACCTTGAACGCATGGTCGAGGAGCGCACCGCCAAGCTCATGGCAGCCGAGGAAACCCTCAGGCAATCCCAAAAAATGGAAGCTGTTGGCCAGCTCACCGGTGGCATCGCGCATGATTTCAATAATATTCTGGCCGGAATCGGGGGGAGCCTGGAAGTGATGTCGACCCGGCTGGCCCAGGGCCGGATGGACGATATCGAGCGTTACCTGACCGGGGCAAGCGCTGCGGTGCGCCGCGCGGCGGGCCTCACCCAGCGCCTCTTGGCATTTTCCCGGCGCCAGACACTTGATCCAAAGCCAACCGACCTCAATCGCCTGGTGGCTGGCATGCTGGATCTCATCAACCGCAGCGTGGGCCCCGAGATCGAAGTGACCACCAAGGCCGCGACGGCGCTGTGGACGACATTGGTGGATGCGGGGCAGTTGGAAAACGCTCTGCTCAACTTGTGTATCAACGCACGCGATGCCATGCCCAATGGGGGCACGCTCACCATCCAGAGCCTCAATTGCACCCTGGACGAACGGGGCGCCCGGGAGAACAATCTGGAGCCAGGGCCCTATGTCTGCCTCAGTGTCGCCGATACCGGCACCGGCATGACCCCTGAAGTTCTAGCGCGCGCGTTTGATCCGTTTTTCACCACCAAGCCGATCGGCCAGGGCACAGGGCTCGGGCTGTCGATGGTTTATGGCTTTGCCGGCCAATCGGGCGGTGCGGTCCAGGTCACCTCCGAAGTGGATATCGGCACCACGGTTTGCATCTATCTGCCCCGTCATGCGGCGCAGGACAGCGTCGCCGACAGCCCTGGCGCTGTGCCCGAATATGCCCCACGCGCCCAGGGCAGCGAAGTCATCTTGCTGGTGGATGACGAGGCTCTGGTGCGGCTGATCGCGAGCGAACAATTGGAGGAGCTGGGGTACAGGGTTCTTGAAGCCGCCGACGCGCAAGCCGCGATCGAGATCCTGAACGAAAACCGGCACATCGATCTGCTGGTCACCGATGTGGGGCTGCCAGGGGGAATGAACGGCCGCCAGCTTGCCGATGCCGCACGCAAAAATCGCCCCGAACTGGAAATCCTCTTTGTCACCGGTTATGCCGAACACGCGGTTCTCAACCAGGGTCAGCTGGAGCCGGGCATGCACATTCTAACCAAGCCCTACCAGATGGGAACTTTCGCGCAGCGGGTCAAAGAGCTGATCGCACGCTAGTCCACCCCGGCACGGCTTTGCGCAAATGGGGCACCACGCTCAATACTCCCGGAATGCGCGGGCCATGCTGTCGCTCACCGGCTTGCTGAGGTATTCAAAGAACGTGCGCTCGTGGGTTTGAATGAGAATTTCCGCCGGCATCCCCGGCGTGGGGGTGAAGCCGCGAACCAGTGCCAATTGTTCGGGCTCCACGCTGACGCGTGCAATATAGACCTCTGAACCGGTAGCGCCGGATGCATCGGCAATGGCGTCGGCCGAGACATAGTACACCTTGCCCTCGAGCATGGGCGTGGTCCGCTGATTGAGAGCACTGAGCCGGACGCTGGCGACCTGGTCCTTGCGCACCTGATCGATCTGCATGCGCGGAATTTGTGCCTCGATGATCAGGGGGACTTCGGAGGGCAGGATCTCCAGGATGGGCCTGCCGCTTTCAATCACGCCGCCGGCGGTATGATAGTACATCCGCACGATGGTCCCTGACACCGGAGCTTTGACGCTGGTCCGGCTGAGCACGTTATCAGCCTGTCGGATCTGCTCGCGTACGGCGTCAAACTCGGCTTCGATGCTTTGCATCTCATCGAGCGCCGCTTGCTTGGCGGTGTCCCGCGCCTGATCCATTTCGCGACGGAAGCGGGTGATCTGGGCATCGGCCGACTGCACTTCGGCCTTGAGGCGGGAAATATCGCCTTCAGCGTCTGCCATGGCGCGCTGCAGCACATTCAGGGCCGAACGCGTCACCAGGCCCTTTTCCAGCAACTGGGACTGCCGCGCGAAGTCTTCGGCAAAAAGCTCATACTGGTTCTGCATCGAAGCAATCTGGGCGCTGCTGCCGTCGCGCTGGAATTGCAGCGCCGAAATGTTTTGCTCCAGCACCTGGATCTGCGTTGCGAGCTTGGTATGGGCCGAGCTGAAATTGTCGCTCTGGCTGTCATTGATGGCCTTGACCTCTGGATCGCCCAGCGCGGCCAGGATGGCGGGAGGAGGAATGTAGCTGTCCAGCCCATGCGATTCCGCCTGCAGCCGGGCCATGATGCCTTCCAGCCGCAGGCTGCGCAACTTCATCTGCCGGGCGTTGGCGCGAGCAGCCGTCTCATCAAGCTGGATCAGGTCTTCGCCTTCGACCACGCTGTCGCCCTCGCGCACCAGCAAGGCTTTGATGATGCC
>JAQGJI010000063.1 GCA_028290685.1 Devosia sp.
ACTGAAGTCCAGAACATCGTGGCACAGGTGCTCGGCGTGCCCGCTCACGCGGTCAATGTCGTCTGTCGGCGCATGGGCGGCGCCTTTGGCGGCAAGGAAACGCAGGCCAATTTCTTCGCCGCAATCGCAGCGGTGGCTGCGCGCAGGTTCGATCGACCTGTAAAGGTTCGTCCCGATCGGGACGACGACATGACGATGACCGGCAAGCGGCACGATTTCCTGGTCGAGTTCGAGGTCGGATATACCGAGGAAGGCAGGATCGAGGCCGTCGACGCGGTGTTTGCGGGTCGCTGCGGCTATTCGGCCGACATGTCGAGCCCCGTGATGGATCGCGCGCTGTTTCAGGCAGACAATGCCTATTTTTACCCCGCGGTCCGGCTGGTCAGCGAGCCGCTCAAGACCCACACCGTGTCCAATACGGCGTTTCGCGGCTTCGGAGCGCCGCAGGGTATGGTGGCCTGCGAACGCTGGATCGAGAATATCGCCTTCGCGCTCGGCAAGGATCCGCTCGAAGTCCGCAAGGCCAATTTCTATGGCGAGACCGACCGCAATGTGACGCCTTACCATCAGGTGGTGCATGACAACATCATCGCCAGGCTAGTGGACGAACTGGAAGTCGATTGCCAGTACCAGGCGCGACGCGCGGACATCCTGGCCTATAATCGCTCGTCTGGAATACTCAAACGCGGTATTTCGCTGGTGCCGGTCAAGCACGGCATGAGCTTTGTCACCACGGCCTTCAACCAAGCCGGAGCGCTGGTGCTGGTCTACCAGGACGGCTCCGTACGCCTTAATCATGGCGGCACCGAAATGGGGCAGGGGCTGTACACCAAGGTGGCGCAGGTCCTGGCCGATGAGTTCCAGATTGACCTCGATCGCATCAAGGTGACGGCGACCAACACCGCCAAGGTGCCCAACACCTCGGCCACGGCGGCATCGTCCGGTACGGACCTGAACGGCATGGCGGCGGTTGATGCGGCGCGGCAGATCAAGGCGCGCTTGGTGGCCTTTGCGGCCGAGAAGTACAACCAGTTGCCCGAGAACATCAGCTTCGTCCAGAACGGGGTGCTCGTGGGCAACCAGCATATTGCGTGGGCTGACTTCATCAAGCAGGCCTATTTTGCCCGCGTGCAGCTCTCAGCGGCAGGCTTCTACAAGACGCCGGATGTCCATTGGGATCGCGCCAGCGCCACGGGCAGTCCCTTCTACTATTACGCCTATGGCGCAGCCTGCTCCGAAGTGACGATCGACACGCTGACCGGGGAATATCGCGTCGACCGGGTGGACGTGCTGCACGATGTGGGGCGGTCCATCAATCCGGCCATCGATATCGGTCAGATCGAAGGGGCATTCATCCAGTCGATGGGCTGGTTGACCACTGAAGAATTGTGGTGGGACCAAAATGGGCGCCTGCGTACCCATGCCCCTTCCACCTACAAGATCCCGCTCGCCTCTGATGTGCCGCCGGTGTTTAACGTGAAGCTGGCCGACTGGTCGGTCAACAAGATGCCCACTGTCGGGCGATCCAAGGCCGTGGGCGAGCCGCCCATGATGCTGGCCGCCTCAGTCAGCGGGGCGCTTTCCATGGCGGTTGCAAGCGTCGCCGACTACCGCATCGCGCCGGACCTGGACACGCCCATCACTCCTGAGCGGGTGCTGATGGGTGTGGAACGCCTCAGGTCGCAGCGCTGAGGCGCTGCACGAAGGCAGACGAGCGACGGGCCCAGATACATTCGATCCGGCTGCATTGGTGAATGCTGCCGGGCCGCTGGTTGGTATCGACGTAGTTGGCACGGCCGGCTCCACACCGCGGGAAAGCGGAACCTGGATCGTGTCGAGCGGTGGAGCTGCGGCACTATCGGGCAGCCTTCATTATCCTGACGCATGACCCACGGCTTGAATTCTTATCGTCCCAGAGGCACTCCGGCGCGAGGATGGCGCCTATGTGGGCATGATCGGACAGGCGACAAAGAAGGCGACGTTTATCAGCTGGCTGAGGCAGGATGCCCCCCGGCAATCGGGCTGCGCTTTCGCGGGTGGTCTGTCCCATCGGGATTGGCAATGCCAGGGACAACGCCCGGAAGTTGTCGCTGCGCTGGTAGCGGCTGAACTCGTGCTCATCCTTACCCGATAATCACGGCCGTCATTGCCCCGCCCTGGCCGGTGCTTCAGCAGCCGCGCCTCCGACCGGCATGTCCACCGTCTCCAGGCACGCTTCTCGCCACACCCCGAGAGCAAAGAATCTGCTTGTCGCAAAAATGAGATCAGTATACTTTACTGTTGTAAGCGCAGTTTTAGACTTAGTTCTGAGACTTCTCCGGAAATAGTGCAGGACGCAGACGGCTGCCGCCTGTTGCCCGCCAAAGTGGTCAAGGACCAAATGGATGAATAGCTTGGACCATGTGAGCAGGACGGCCCACTGGAAGCCGACCATTGTCGCCGAGCGGGCGCTAATCGTGGCCCATACGGCTGTTAATGGCGAATACCGGCACCTGATCGTCGAATGCGGCGATGAGGCGGCCTCGGCGCTTCCTGGACAGTTTTTTCAGCTGCTCTGCCCCCAGCCAGCCGGCGAGCAGTCGTTTCTGCGCCGTCCAATGAGCGTTTATGGCGTGGACCCCGCCCGTCGCCGGGTCGAATTCCTCTACAAGGTCGCAGGCGTTGGCACGCGCGGGCTCGATACTCTCAAGGTGGGCGATACGCTGGACCTGATGGGGCCACTCGGTGTTGGCTTCACGCTTGATCCGGGCCTGCGGAACATTGCGGTTGTTGGCCGCGGTGCGGGCCTTGCGACCTTGGCTCCCCTGGCGGGGGCCTGCCGGGCAAGGGGTATCGGCGTCACCGCAATTCTGAGCGCGCGTCGTCCCGACCTGCTGATGTCGATCGAATTGTTCGAGAGCCATGGCGCTGAGGTGATCACGGTCACCGACTCCGAACAGACGAGCGGGCCGGCCAATGTGGAGCGCATCCTGCGCCACTTGATCTCCCAGGACAGGTGCGATGCCTTTTTCACCTGCGGCTCCAGCCGGCTGCTGCGCGTGCAGCAGCGGCTCGCCCATGAATTCGGCCTATCTGGCGAGATCGCGATGGAACAGCAGATGGCATGCGGTATCGGCCTCTGCCACTGCTGCGTCCGCGACTTCAACGTGAAGGGCGAAATCGTCAGCAAGCGCGTGTGCTGGGACGGCCCTGTCTTCGACATGATGCAGGCCCTGCCATGAGTGCGCTGATGACCCCTGAGCAAGTCGATATGTCAGTGCGCGTGGGCGGGCTGATGCTGCGCAACCCGGTCATGCCGGCATCGGGCACCTTTGCCGAAGGCCTGGCGCAGGTTTTTGACTTCAACCGCCTGGGCGCCCTGGTCACCAAGACGATTACGCGCGAACTGCGGGCCGGCAACCCCTTGCCGCGCGTCGTCGAAAGTCCAAGCGGCCTGATCAACGCTATCGGCATTCCGTCCAAGGGTGTGCCGTACTTCATCAACGATGTCCTGCCGCTATACGCTGCTTATGAGGCGCCGCTCGTCGTGTCGATCTCCGCACCGACGGCGGAAGGCTTCGCAAGCTTGGCGGCCGAGCTTTCCATCCCTGGCGTGGCTGCCATCGAAGCCAATATTTCCTGTCCCAATATCGAAGAGGACGGGAAGGCATTCGCCATGAGCCCGCAGGCAACCGAGAATGTGACGCGGCAGCTGCGCGCAGCAACTGGCCTGCCGCTGTGGGTGAAGCTCACGCCCAACACCGGCAATATCGCCGATGTCGCCAAGGCCGCCGAGGCCTCTGGCGCGGACGCCGCAGTGGTCGCCAATACTATTCTGTCCATGGCGATCAACCTGAAGACCTTCCGCCCCTCGCTCGGCAATGTGATGGGCGGCCTTTCGGGTCCGGCAATCAAGCCGATCGTACTGCGCCAGGTGTTCCAGTGCGCCCGTGCCATCAATATCCCGGTCATCGGCTGCGGCGGTATCTCTACTGCGGCGGACGCCGTTGAGTATCTGCTGGCCGGCGCCACCGCCGTTCAGGTGGGTACCGCCAGTTTCATCCAGCCGGCGGCGATGACCACGATCATCGATGATCTCAAGGCCTTCTGTATCCAGCGGGAAATCTCGCGGGTCTCGGATCTGATCGGTGCCGTAGTGGTCGAAGAGGCCGACGAGGTGGACGTTTCCTGGGTGGATCCGGTGCAATGACCAGCGCGGCCTCCACGAGAATGACCGATCCGGACAGCGAGCAGATCGATCGTGCGCTCGCCCAGTCGCTGTTGGACGGGTTGCGCGAGCTGTCCTTCGATGGCGTCGGGATCACCCGGCTGGCCTATTCGCCGCTGGAATCGGCGGCTCTGGACCTGGTCGAGGCCAAGGCCAAGGCGCTTGGCCTGGCTACCCGACGCGATGCCGGCTCCAACCTCGTGGTGACCCTTGCCGGAAGCAATCGGGCGCTGCCCGCACTGGCCTGTGGTTCCCATATAGACTCGGTACCCCGTGGCGGCAATTTCGACGGCGCCGCAGGCGTGGTGGCCGGGCTGGTGGCGCTGGCACGCCTGCGCGACGATGGTTTGCGTCCGGTGCGCGATATCCAGTTGATTGTCTTGCGCGGCGAGGAAAGTGCCCGGTTCGGGCGCGCTTACATGGGCTCCAAGGCCCTGTTCGGCGAACTCACCGAAACGGACCTTGCCAGCAAGGCCGGCGACACGGGGCAGACACTTGCCGAGTGCATGGAGGCGGTTGGCGTCGACGTGCAGGCGGTGCGGCAGGGGCAGGCTCTGCTAAACCCGGAGACGCTCTGCGGTTGGCTGGAGCTGCATATCGAGCAGGGCCCAGAATTGACGGCTCGCGGACTGCCAATCGGCATCGTGACCGCCATCCGCGGGAACTCCCGCCATCGCAATATCGTGTGTGTCGGGGAGTCAGGGCATTCAGGCGCCGTGCCACGCTGGTTGCGGCATGATGCGCTCCTTGCCGCCGCTGAACTTCTGACCCGGATGGACCGGTACTGGGCCGGACAGGTGGAAGCAGGTCACGACCTGGTGATCACCTCGGGCATATTCAGCACGGACCCGGCTGAGCACGCGCTGGCTCGCATACCGGGCGTGGTGCAGTTCTCGCTCGACATCCGCAGCCAGAACATGAACACCATCAATGACTGCTACCGGGTGTTCCGAGAGGAATGCGCAACGATCCAGGAGCAGCGCGGGGTGCAGTTCACGCTCGATGGGCGGCTCGATTCCGCACCCGCGGAGATGGACGCCGGCATGGTGGCGCTGTTGAGCGAGGCTGCATGCGGGTTGGGCGTGGTAAGCCATTCCATGGCCAGCGGTGGCGGGCATGATGCGGCCGTCTTTGCCAATGCAGGCGTGCCTAGCGGTATGATCTTCGTTCGCAACCAGAACGGCTCGCACAACCCGGCGGAAGCCATGGACATCGATGACCTCATGGTCGGCACAGCAGTGCTGCGCGAAGCTTTAAGAAGTGCGGGGCAGGTGGATGAGCGGCCCCGTCCGGTTGGGGAGCAACGGACATGACAGAGCACAGCAGCGACGAGCCTGAAGCACAAGGGGTGGCTCCGGGTCCCCAGCGCCTCAGGTGGGAAAGCGACCTGCTGGGAGCCGTCGGGATCCCCGCCGATGTCTATTGGGGTGTTCACACGCATCGAGCGGTGGAGAATTTCCCCATAACCGGGATCGCTGTCGGCCATTATGCGGAGTTTGTGCGGGCATTGGCGCTGGTGAAGCACGCCGCGGTCCGCGCCAACTGCCAACTGGGCAGCATTTCTGCGCAAAAGGCCGAGGCAATCGAGGCGGCATGCGAGGAAATTACGGTCAAGCAGCGGTTTCACGATCAGTTCATCGTCGACATGATCCAGGGCGGCGCGGGCACATCGACCAATATGAACGCCAATGAGGTGATCGCCAACATCGCCCTCGAGCTGTCGGGCCACCAGAAAGGGGACTATCGGCACATTCACCCCAATGATGACGTCAACATTTCGCAGTCCACCAATGACGTCTTCCCGACCGCCTTGCGGCTGGCCCTTATTCTGTCCTCCGATCCTCTGCTGGCGGCGCTGGACCAGCTGGCCTACGCGTTCAAGCGCAAGGGGGTTGAGTTTGCCGATGTGCTCAAGGTCGGACGCACCCAGCTCCAGGATGCCGTCCCTGTGACTATGGGACAGGAGTTCGATGCTTATTGCACCACGATAAGGGAAGACGTGGCCCGGCTGCGGGAAGCAGCCGATCTGCTGCGGGAGATCAACTTGGGGGCCACCGCGATCGGCACCGGCATCACCGCCGATGCACGGTATGCCCAACTGGTCGTCGAAGAGCTTTCCCGCCTGTCAGGGCAGCGGCTGGTGCTGGCGAGCAACCTCATAGAAGCGACCTCGGACATGGGGGGCTTTGTCCTTTTCTCAGGCGTGCTGAAGCGCATTGCGGTGAAACTGTCCAAGATCTGCAATGACCTGCGTTTGTTGTCCAGCGGGCCAAGAGCCGGGCTGGCGGAAATCCAGCTGCCGGCGGTGCAGGCCGGCTCCTCGATCATGCCCGGAAAGGTCAATCCGGTCATTCCCGAAGTGGTCAATCAGGTTGCCTTCATGGTGATCGGGCACGATTTGACCGTTACGTTCTGTGCCGAAGGCGGTCAGTTGCAGCTCAACGCATTTGAACCGACCATCGGCTACTGCCTGCTGTCCTCGCTCAAGCATCTGACGTCGGCGGTGACGGTGCTGTCGGAGCGCTGCGTCAACGGTATCACTGTGGATCGGGAACGTTGCCTCGCCATGGTGCAGGATTCCATCGGACTGGTAACTGCGCTGGTGCCCCTTCTGGGCTATGAAGCTTCGTCCCGCGTGGCGAAGCGCGCCTTGGCCGAGAAGAGGCGGGTAGGCGATATCCTCATCGAGGAACAGCTGCTAACACCGGCAAAGCTGGAAGAGCTGTTTCGCATCGAAAACATGACGGCCCCGAGCCGTATGCCGATGCTGGGCACCGGGGCCGGCTAAGCGCTGATTCACGCTTGCGTGGTCGAAATGCATTATCTAAAAACTAAGATCAGTCTAAATTAATGTACCTTGCGATCGCGTCAGCGGTTGGCGGCAAAAGTAGAAGGGGGCACCGATGCAGCCGTTTGTAGATTTCGACAATGTGTCGCTTCGCTATGGCGGAGAAGAGAATGGATTGCTCGCGCTGAGCGATATCAACCTGAAGGTCAAGGAGGGCGAGTTCATCGCCATCGTCGGGCCCTCCGGCTGTGGCAAATCGACCTTTCTCAAGGCAACGACGGGCCTCTGGCCAGTCACCAGTGGCTCGATCACTGTCAACCAGGAGAAGGTTCGCGGGCCGGTGAACTGTGTTGGCATGGCGTTCCAGAACCCGACGCTGCTGCCCTGGCGCAACACGATCAACAACGTGCTGCTGCCGCTTGAAGTGGTGCAGCCCCAGCGCAGCATGTGGGGACGCAAGCGGCAGGACTATATTCAGTCCGCTAAAGACCTTCTGGAAATGGTGAACCTGACCGGCAGCGAAGAAAAATTCCCCTGGCAGTTGTCGGGTGGCATGCAGCAGCGCGTGTCGATCTGCCGTTCGCTCATTCACGAACCCAAGTTGCTGATGCTCGACGAGCCGTTTGGTGCGCTCGACATGTTCACTCGTGAGGATCTCTGGGTAGCGCTCCAGGACATCTGGCTTAAAAAGAGGCCTACGATCATCCTGGTGACGCACGACATCCGCGAGGCTGTCTACCTGGCCGACAGGGTCATCATCATGGCCGCGCGGCCCGGCCGCATCGTCGCTGAAGAGGTTATTCCCTTCGAACGTCCCCGACCGCTCAGCCTGACATTCGACTCCGAGTTCGGAAAGATTTTTTCGTCTATCCGCGAGAAAATCACCGAAGTGTCTGTCTGATTTCTGTTCTGGCTATTTCGGGGTAAAGAAATGCGCAACTTTTCTGCAATACTGGACAAGCTGGTTCCCCTGTTTGTCATCATAGCCTTCTTCATCATCTGGGAACTCGCCACTGTGCTGTTCCAGATCCCCAGCTTCCTGTTGCCGGCGCCCAGCACCATTTTCGGTGTGATGGCGAAGAGCTTTGTGCCCATCATGGGCCATGCCGGGCAGACGCTGTGGACCACCTGCATCGGCTTCGCGTTTGCGATCGCTTTCGGTCTGCTGGGGGGCGTTGTGCTTGGGTCCTCGCCGCGTCTGTACCGGGCCTTTTATCCCCTTCTGATCGGCTTCAACTCAATTCCAAAGGTCGCCGTGGTTCCGGTCCTGGTCATCTGGTTCGGCATCGGGACCATCCCTGCGATCATCAGTGCCTTCCTGATTTCGTTCTTCCCCATCATGGTCAATGTCGCCACTGGCATCGCCACGCTGGAGCCGGAACTCAAGGACGTGCTGCTGGCGCTGGGAGCCAAGCGCCGCGACATCATGGTCAAGGTCGGCATCCCCCGGTCCATGCCGTATTTCTTCGCTTCGCTCAAAATCGCCATCACCCTGGCCTTTGTCGGGGCGATCATCTCCGAGACGGTCGCGGCCAATAGCGGCATCGGTTATCTCATGGTCTCGGCGGCCTCCCGCTTCGATGTTCCCCTGGTGTTTGCCGGTCTCTTGGTGACCTCCATCATGGGTGTCGGCATGTATGGCGTCGCGGCGGTGATCGAGCAGCGCACGGTTGGATGGGCAATGCGCAGCACCGGCGCTCAGGTCCAGTAAGTAGCAGGGTGGCGGCAATGCGCGGAGCAGATAAGGCAGCACCGGATTTGCTCCTCACCGGAGGGATAGTGCTCCATCCCGATGGGGATCTGGATAATCCCCAGGTCGAGAGCATCCTGGTGCGCGACGGTCGCATTGCCGCCCTCGGGTTCGAGGCCGATCAGCAGGCGCAAGCGGGTGGTATCGCCAGCGTCGATCTGACGGGCAAGCTGGTCACGCCCGGCTTTGTAAACGCCCACTACCACTCCCACGACGTGCTTTTGCGCGGCAGCTTCGAAGGGCTGCCGCTCGATGTCTGGTCGCTATATGCCGCGCCCCAGCAATATGCCCGCCGATCCAGCCGCGAGGTCTATCTGCGGACGCTGGTCGGTGCACTGGAATGCCTCACGTCTGGCATCACGACGGTGCAGGACATGGTTGCCGTGGTCAACGCCGACCGTGAGCACTGCGATGCGATCGTGAATGCCTATGCAGATAGTGGCATTCGGGTGGCTGTCGGCATCCAGGCTGCCGACCTGTCGCCGGTGGAAGCTGCATATGGCTGGCGCTCCCATCTTCCCGAGGCCGATGTGCAGCGCCTTGATATAGCACCCGACATTGCCAGGACACGGCAGCTGATAGAGGAGCTGCTGGCGGGCGATACCGGGCCCCGCCTCGACTGGGTGCTCGCTCCTTCCGCGCCGCAGCGGTGCTCGGAGGACATGCTCGGCTGGGTCGCCGACTTGTCCCGCCGCTATGACGCGCAGGTTTTTACCCATGTCTACGAGGCCAAGATCCAGGCCCTGCTGGCCCGCGAGAAATACGGCCGTGACGAAGGCTCCTATATCCGGCACCTGGACCGTGTCGGGCTGTTGGGGCCCCGGCTGACCATCGCCCATGGCGTGTGGATCACCGCATCCGAAGTCGCCGCGATGGGGGCGGCGGGCGCCAATGTGGCGCTCAATCCCACCAGCAATCTCAAGCTGCGCAATGGCGTCGCACCGATTCGGTCCTATCTCGACAGCGGCGTGGGCGTAGCGATCGGGTGCGACAATTGCAGTGGTAACGATGCGCAGAACATCTTTGAATCGATGAAGCTGTTTGCGTTGTTTTCGGGCCTGCAGAGCGCCGCAGGGGTGACGGGCGCCGCCAAGGCGGCGTTCCGATCTGCCACCCTGGGGGGAGCCCGTGCCCTAGGGCGGGGCCAATCTTCGGGTGCGCTGCGGCCAGGATTTTCTGCCGACATGGTTGTGCTGGACCTCAACGATCCCGCCTTCGTGCCGCGCAACAGCATAGTCAACCAGCTGGTCTATGGTGCCACCCCGCGCAGCGTCGATCAGGTTTTTGTCGCCGGCGAAATGGTGGTGTCGGGGGGACGGCCTGCGCAGTCAGGCCTTTCGGGCCTTCTGTCCGAGGTCGAGGCGGCGGCCGCACTGCTGCGTCGTGACCTGTCGGAAGTGGCCGCACGCAATGGCAGCCTGGCTGAATGCTGCCTTCGCATCCACAAGCAGGGCGAGACCAGTCCGTTTGAACTGGATCGCTTCCACCTGCTGGGCTAGGCGTGTGGCGACAATAACATTGATACGCCGAATGGGGAGCCGCAGATGCAGTTGATTACGTTCCGCAAGCCTGTCGATTTGCATGTGCATTTTCGTGATGGTGCCGTGCTGGAGGCCGTTGTGCCCCACACGACCAGGCAGTTTGAGCGGGCCATAGTCATGCCCAACCTGACACCGCCGGTGACCACTGCGGCGCTTGCCGCGGCTTATCGGGAGCGCATCATGGCAGCGGTGCCGGCGGGGGCGGATTTCACCCCACTCATGACCTGCTACCTGACTGACACTACCTGTGCCAAGGACCTCATCGCCGGTCATCGCGACGGAATATTCGCCGCCGCCAAGCTCTATCCGGCCCATGCGACGACCAACTCCGTGCACGGGGTCACTTCCGTAGAGCGCCTGGACCCGGTGTTGGCTGCGATGGCTGAAGCGGGCATGCCGCTGCTGATCCATGGCGAGCTGGTTCACCACGATGTGGATATCTTCGATCGCGAGGCTCGCTTCATAGATAGCGTGCTGGCTCCGCTCCTCGATCGGCATCCTGATCTGCGGGTGGTGATGGAACACATAACCACGCGCCAGGGCGCCGAATTTGCCCGCAGCCATGGCGATCGGCTGGCTGCCACGATCACGCCGCAGCACCTGCTCTATGACCGCAATGTCCTTTTCAGCGGCGGCATCAGGCCGCATTACTACTGCCTGCCCATTCTGAAGCGCCGCGAACACCAGCTGGCGCTCCGGGCGGCGGCAACGAGCGGTCTTTCCAACTACTTTCTTGGCACTGATACGGCGCCCCATCTGCGTGGCCTCAAGGAGAATGCCTGTGGGTGCGCCGGCGTCTTCTCCGCGCCGGTTGCCATCGAGGCCTATCTCAAGGTCTTCGACGAGGAAGGGGCGCTGGATCGCTTCGAAGCCTTCGCGTCCCTCAACGGGCCGGCTTTTTATGGCTTCGCTCCATCCAGCAAACAGGTCACCTACGAACGGCGCAACTGGCAATGTCCGGCAGTCATCGCTGCGGGAGACGAGGAAATCGTGCCGCTGTTCGGCGGCGAGACCGTCCATTGGGCTTTGCAAGGGCAGGCATAGCAATGA
>JAQGJI010000076.1 GCA_028290685.1 Devosia sp.
AGCGCCTGCAAGGCTGCGGCAAGATCGGGTGCGACAGTGGTTTTCTGGGTGATAAAGGCCGTTTCGATGCGGCGCAGGGTGAAACTGGCCTCGGCGATGACACCGGTGAGCCCCATGCCCCCGATGGTGGCGTGGAACAGTTCGGCATTTTCCGTTCGGGAACACTGCAGGGTCTGTCCGCCCGGCAGCACGAGCTGAAGGCTCTGCAAAAACGCGCCGAAGCCGCCATCGCGATGGTGGTTCTTGCCATGCACGTCCGAGGCGATCATGCCTCCGATCGTGACGTGCTTGGTGCCGGGCACGACGGGCGGGAAATAGCCGCGCGGCACAAAGCTATGGAGAATATCGCTCAACAGCACGCCGGCCTCGGCGGTGAGCACGCCGGTTGCAGCATCAAACGCCTTCATGCGGTTGAGCCTGGATGTCCCCAGGCTCCAGTCGCGCCCGATGGCGGCGTCGCCATAGGCCCGGCCATTGCCACGCGCGACGAGGCCCCGATGATCGTTGACCATGGGAGCAAGCGCCCCCGGCTCGGCAGCCAGGAGCATGGCACTTTCGTGCCGTGGATAACGTCCCCAACCTTCCAACAGCATTCAGGCGTTCTCCGTCCGGAACACGAATTTCCGGTCCAGAGCATATTTGGCCCAATAGCCAATGGCGAGACCCAGCGCGCCGCCAGCGTATTTGGCGAAGTCGGTCTGCCAGATCGCCCAGGCCGTCATCTCGAAAGCCCAGAAAACCATGGTGGTGCCGACGCTGAAGAGCGCATAAAGACTGACCTTGCGCACCTCGTCGCGCCCCGAGGTGTAATCGTCATCGAACACCCATTTCTTGTCCAGCACATATTTGACCACGAACCCGGCCGCGGTGCCGACAAGGATGGAGAGAAACAGGGGCGCGAATGGCAGCGTGACGACCACCAGATGCTGCGCCAGGAAATTGACCAGCGTGGAAAAAACGGCAAACAACACATAGCGGACAGCGGTCGCACCGGGATGGGCCGCACCCGATGGCCGGGCTGTGACAGGGGGGAACAACTGGGACTGCCTCCGCTTGCCGGCTACATCGCGCCAACCACCATCGCCCCGGCCAGGGCCAGGGAAATGATGCTGATCTTGTCCTTGAGCGCGAACACCACGGGATCGTCATGCATCTCCCCGCGCTGGGCGATCATAAGTGCGCGGCCCAGCCAGAAGGTGAGGACAGGGGCGACGAACCACAACAGCTCGGGCCTGCTGTAAAGGGTCTGGGCGCCTTCGCTGGTGCTGTAAAGAATAAACAGGGTCACCGCCTGCAGGCCTGCCGCCGCTGCCAGGGCGCCGACCATGAACATGTCATCGTTCCGGTAATCGCGGCTGGTGCTGTCGGCCAGATGCGCCTTCTTGCGCGCACCCAGTTCCACGAAGCGCTTGATCAGCGCCAGCGACAGGAACCAGGCGACAAGGAAGGCCAGCAGGTAAGGCGATATGGAAACGCCCAGCGCCACGGCTCCGCCGACAACGCGCATGGTATAAAGGCTTGCCAAGGCCAGAACGTCGGCAATCATCATGCGCTTGAGAACAAAGGAATAGGCGGTGGTGAGGGCAAAATAGCCCAAAAGGACACCCAGGAACGGCAGGGAAATGGCCGAGGCGACGGCAATGGAAATGCCGAACAGGATCGGCACCGCCAGAACAGCCTCGGCCAAGGGAATGGCGCCGCTGGCCAGGGGCCGCAGGCGCTTGCTGGGATGGCTGCGATCGTCCCGGATGTCGACCAGGTCGTTGAGGATATAGACGCTTGAGGCGCAGAGCGAAAAGGCGATGGCCGCAATGATCACCGTCAAGAGCGCTTCAAGCTCGAACACCTGCGCGGTGATCAGGGGCACGAACACCAGGGCGTTCTTGGCATATTGGTGCACGCGCATCAGGCGCGCCCAGTCTTTCCAGCCGGCCTGTTCGTGGTGGAGATGTTCCACGTCCTCGAAATCGCGCGCCATGGTGCGCCCGACCCGCCCATTGGTGCGGATGGCGAGGCACTTGGCGGCGTGCGGCCACACTTCAAGGTCGGCCTTGTCGTTGCCGATATAGTCGAACTGCTTGTTGCCGAATGCATCGACCAGCATCTGCGCCTTGACGGCTCCCGAGCAATTGGTGGTCTTGTCGGTGGCGAACCAGCCTTCAAACAGGCCCAGGTGATCGGCCACCGCGCCCACCAGCCGCTCATGGCTGGCCGAGGCCAGGTAAACCGGCCGGCCAGCGGACCGGGCCTGCCGGATATAATGGAGGACCGTTTCGTCATAAGGCAGGCTGGACGGATCGAAATCGTCGGGGGAGGACAAATGGTCCTTGAGCACCGACTTGCCTTCGCGCATCGCCCTGAACATGCCCATGATGGCATGGGGGCGCTGGCCCAACTGGGCAAAGGCTGCCTCGATCAGAAGATCCGAGCGGATAAGCGTGCCATCCAGATCCACCACCAGGGGGCGGGGAGACTCCATCACCGTGGCACGGATTTCCCGTTCCGGGCCGCTCAGGTCCTGGAAAGAAAAACGGCCCTCAAGGCTGGTTTCGGGTTGGCGGTGCGCCGGAAGGGGGTGAATGGCGTATTGTTCGGACCTGCTCAAGTATCACCTTTGCCGCAGAGTATATCCAGCCCTCGTACGGTGGCTGGTTGCGGCGAGTTAACAGCAAGGTGATATCATCGTTCCGCATAGCAGCCATGGCTAATCTGGATTAACCATGCCCAGCCGGGCGGCAGACCGCTCCAGCGCCGGCAAACCCTGCGGCTTGTGCAACCAAAAGCCCTGCCGGGAGGCAGGGCCTTCAACGTGAACGCTGGTGTTGTCTCATGCGTCGAGGGAGGCCTGGATGGACTGCAGCATCACCAGATGGGTCTGGATGCCGGTGACGCCGACCATGGAGGCGCCGCGGGCCATTGGGTCCTGGCCGCTTTGGGCATAGTTCTGGTGGATCGCCAGCAGTTCCTGATGGCCGGTGATCTGGCCCTGGATGTACATCTGGTCGAACTCGGCGCCTTCCAGCGCCTGCAGTTGCTCCACCATGGCGGTGTGCTCTTCGCTCATGCCGGCAGCGCCGGGCGTGGAGCCGAAGGCTTGCGCCACGGCGGCCTGCTCGGCGATTTCAAGCTGCGCGAAGGCCTGAACCGAGGGGTTGGTCGCCTTGCTCAAGGCCAGCTCACTGGTGGCGGTGGCAAAGTCGCCGCCCATCAGGGCCGGCATCTTGGCTTCGTCCACCGTGCCGCTCTGGGCATGGGCCAGCCCCACCAGGGGCAAAAGTGCAAGCGCGGCCGTGGTGCCGCCGATAAGGGATCGCCTGTGCATGTCTCGTCCTTTCATTGATTGTGTTCTGCTCAATCGATGATGGACTCAACTGTTCCGGGCGTAACCTGAAGCAAACCTGCCCGTTATCCGGGTGCTCCGGCGTCACGCTGCTGCAAGGGAGCCTGGCGCAACGCGGCCAGATGGGCCGAGCCCGTACAGAAACAGGCGATGCGCAGTTGCGCGATGAAAACGGAAAAATGACTGGTCACGGCCTCGGCCGAATGGGTTGCAGCGTCCAGCACGCCTGCTGCCTGTGCCACCAGATCGGCGCCCAGCCGTATCGCCTTGGCGGCGTCGATGCCATGGCGGATGCCGCCCGAGCCAATCAGCGTGGCGCTCGGACAGGCCAGCCGCACCTGCCTGATGGCCTGGGCGGTGGGCAGGCCCCAATCGGCAAAGGCGCGGGCTATGGCGGCCTGTTCGGCTGTTTTGGCGCGCTCGGCCTCCACCAGCGCCCAGCTGGTGCCGCCCGAGCCTGCGACATCGATGATGCCCACGCCAGCATCAACCAGCCGCCGGGCGAGGGGTGCGGAAATGCCCGCGCCCACTTCCTTGGCGATGATGGGAACCGGCAGCACGCGCGCCAGAGCCTCGATTTTGTGCAAAAGCCCCCGCCAGTTGCGGTTGCCTTCGGTTTGCACCGCCTCCTGCAGCGGATTGAGATGGATGATCAGCGCGTCGGCGCCGATCATGTCCACGGCCCGCTCGGCTTCGGCGCGGCCAAAGCCCAGATTGAGCTGGGCCGCCCCGAAATTGGCGAGCAGGGGAATGCCGGGCGCCAGGCGCCGCAGTTCGTGGTCCAGCCCTGCCATGTCGGCGCTTTCGATGGCGATCCGTTGCGAACCGACGGCCAGGGGCAGGCCCAGTTCATTGCAGGCCAGCGCCAGATTGCGGTTGATCGTGGCGGCCCGGGCCGGACCTCCGGTCATGGAGCTGACCAGCAGCGGCGCATTGATCCGTTTGCCCACAAACATCGTAGAGAGATCGATCTCGTCCATATCGAGCTCGGGGAGGGCGGCATGTTCGAACGCGATCTCGTCAAAGCCCGTCCCGGCGCGGGTGCGGCCCCGGCCACTCAGCACCAGGTCCAGATGCTCGTTCTTGCGGTCGTTCAGCAATGATGGTCCCCTCTGGCTGGCTTGTTGGAGCACCCGATCCTTTCATAGCACAGGCTTGGCGAGCAGGGACTGCCCGCGGGCAGTCTTTCTGTGCTTACGTTTGCGCGCAGTTTCTGGTTCACTGGGGTGGCGATCGCACTACCGGGGAGGCGCATCGATGAGTTCCACCAGCTCCTTGCGCGGACCGGACCCTGACCGGGGTCTTGCCGCAGCTGATCTTGCCGGGGTGCGCCTGGCGGTGGAAAACCGCCTTGCCCAGCTTCTGGCAGCTCATCCGGGTGTTCCTCCCAACCTGCAGGGCGCGGTGCGCCACGCCACGCTGGCACCCAGCAAGCGGGTGCGCCCGGTGTTGCTGGTGCTGATTGCGGACCCCGATCCGCTCATGGAACAGAGCGCGCTGGATGTGGGCTGCGCGGTGGAAATGGTGCATACCGCTTCCCTGATCCTTGATGACCTGCCCTGCATGGACGATGCGCTGATGCGGCGCGAGCGCCCCACCACGCATCTGGAATTCGGGCAATCCACCGCCATACTGAGCGCCATTGCCCTGCTGACACGCGCCTTCGGCCTGATCGCGGAGCTTTCTTTGGTGGCCCCCCAGACAAGGACGCGGCTGGCCGCGGTGCTGTCCCAGGCGGTGGGCTGGGACGGCCTGGTGGCGGGGCAGGAAATCGACGTCAACGGGCGGGAGGCGCTGGTGGGCGCCGAACAGGTGGAAAACCTCAACTGGCTCAAGACCGGGATATTGTTTGTTGCCGCCGCCGAAATGGGGGCGATCCTGGCGGGGTTCGACGAGCCGCGCATCGATGCGGTGCGTCGCTTCGCGCGCCATTTCGGCCTCGCCTTCCAGACCGCCGATGATCTGCTGGACCGCTCGGGCTCGGCCGAACAGGCGGGCAAGGATGTCGGCAAGGACGTCGACAAGGCCACGCTGGTGTCCCTGTTTGGCGCCAGTCACGCCCGGCTCACCTGCGAGGAGCATCTGGCGCGGGCCGATGCGGCGCTGGGGGAGAGCGGCGTGCGCGAGGAGCCGGTGCGCGCCCTGATGGCAAAATTGTTCGGCGCCCTGCCGGCCAGCGCTTCGTGAGCCAGGCCCCCGACGCCCTGCTGGTTTCGGGCTTGCGCGTCCGCTACGGCGCCCGCGACGTGCTTAACGGGCTCGATTTGCGGCTGGGGGCGGGGGAAATCTATGGCCTGCTGGGCCCCAATGGTGCGGGCAAGACGACGCTGATCCGCACCATTTGCGGGCGGATCAAGCCCCTTGCGGGCTGCATCGAGATCGGCGGCGAGCCGGTGGGCCGCAGGAGCCTGCGCCAGATCGGGCTGGTGCCGCAGGAGATCGCGCTGTATCCCCACCTGACGATCGGGGAAAACCTGCAGGTGCTGGGGCGGCTCTCGGGCCTGTCGCGCGCAGTGACGGAGGCGGCCATTGCCTGGGCCAGCCAGGCGGCGCAGCTGGCCGACCGGCTGGGCGACCGGGTCGAAATCCTGTCGGGCGGCTGGAAGCGGCGCGCCAACATCGCCGCGGCAATCCTGCATCGCCCGGCCGTGCTGATCCTGGATGAGCCGACCGTGGGGGTGGACGTGGATGCGCGCAACGGGCTGCACGAGCTGATCCTGGAGTTGAGCCGGGCCGGCATGGGCGTGCTGCTGGCCACCCATGATCTGGACCAGGCCGAGACGTTGTGCTCGCGAGTGGGTTTCCTGCGCGCTGGCACGGTGTCCCCGCAGGGCCAGCCGCGCCAGCTGATCGAAGCGGTGTTCAGGGGGCGCAAGGAAATCATCCTGGAACTGCGCCAGGCGCCCGGCTCAGCCCAGACCAAGCTGTTGCGGGAGGCCGGCTTTGCTTCGGCCAATGCCGATCTGAGCTGGATCATGCTGGGCCATGCCGGGCAGAACTCGGCGGCCGAGCTGGGCTCGGCGCTGGATCGCGCCGGCGTCGGCGTGCGCGAAATCCGTTTCCGCGAGCCGGGCCTGGACAGCCTGTTCCTGACCCTGTCGGGCAAGGCGGGCCCGGCCGCGGGGGCGGCAGCGTCATGATCCTTGCCATGCTGCGCGTCATGCTGTTGAGCCTGATCCGGGATCGCGGAGCGCTGGCCATGGCCTTTGTGCTGCCGCCAACCATTTTCCTGATCTTTGCCGCGATCTTTTCCGGCGCCAGCGGGGATGCGACGCGCCTGCAGGTGGCATTGGGCATCGGGCAGGAAAACCAGCTGACCCAGCGGCTGCAGACCGTGCTGCGGGCGGAGCCCTCGCTGCGCTTTGGCAGTGAAACCCTGCGCGGCGATACCGCCGTGATCGCGGAGGTGGCCAGCGGGCGGGCCGATGTCGGTCTGGTGGTGCGCGGCGATCTTGCGGATACGGCCCGCTCCCCGGTCCTGATCGTGGTTGACCCCGGCAAAGTGCTCGCCGGGGCGATCCTTTCGGGCCAGGTGCAGCGGCTGATCGCGCTCGAGCTGCCCGATCTGAGCCTGGCACGCATCGCGCCGATGATGGAGGCGGTGGTGGGTGGTTTTACGCCCGAGCAACAGGCGCGCATGGCCGCCACCACCGGGCAACTGGCCGATGGGGGCACCCAACAGGCCGCCGGCTTGATCGAAACGGTTTCGGTTGGCCCGGCCGATGGCTCGGACGCCAGCGTCACCTATTATGCCGGTGCCGTGGCAATCATGTTTTTGCTGTTCTCGGCCATGCAAAGCGCGGCCGTCCTGATCGAGGAGCGCCATTCGGGAATCCTTGATCGCATTGCCGTCGGCCCGGCCGGCACCGACGTCGTGGTCACGGGGAAATGGCTGTTCCTGACGGTGCAGGGCATGGTGCAGGTGGCGCTGATCTTTGCCGTTGCGGGCCTGGTCTACGGCGTGCGCACGATGGATCATCTGGGGCTCTGGGCGGTGACCACCCTGGCTGCCGCTGCGGCTGCTGCGGCCCTGGGCCTGGCCGTGGCCGCGATCTGCACGAGCAAGCAGCAGGCACAAACAATCTCCACATTCGTGGTGCTAGTGTGTTCGGCAATCGGGGGATCGATGGTGCCGCGTTTCATGATGCCGCCCTGGCTGCAGGATCTGGGCTGGTACACGCCCAATGCCTGGGCCATCGAGGCTTACCATGGCGTGCTCTGGCGGGGCGAGGCGATAGCTGACCTGCTGCCCGAGATCGGCTGGCTGCTGGCGACAGCCCTGGCCGGGATCATCGTCGCGCTGGGTGTGTCGCGTTTTCGCCTGCGGATGTAGCAAGGAATTGTCCATGAGCACGGCCAGGGCCGCACCGGCCAGCAAGATCAGCAGCGCCGATATGGCCAAGGGCCTTGCCCTGGCAGCACTGATTGCCGGAAGCTGGCTTGGCGTGCATGTCACGGCGATCTTTGTTGTGGATTGGACGGCGAACGGGCTGTGGCTGGCAGCCCCGCTGGTGATTGCCCTGCAATGCTGGCTCAGCGTGGGGCTGTTTATTGTCGCCCATGACACCATGCATGGCTCGCTGGCGCCGCAATATCCCTGGCTCAACCAGGCTATCGGGCGGTTCTGCGTCTTTATCTATGCCGGGTTTTCCTATGACAATCTTTATCGAAGCCACCATGCCCATCACCGTCATGCCGGCACGGCCGAGGACCCCGACTTCGATGCCGAGCATCCCTCGAGCTTCTGGCCGTGGTATGGCAAGTTCTTCCGGCACTATTTCGGCTGGCGCGAATTTGGCGTGCTGTGCGTCGTGGTGGCGATCTATACGCTGATCCTGCAGGAGCGTTTCCCGGCCATGCTGGTGTTCTGGGCGCTGCCGGCGATCCTGTCCTCGGTGCAGCTGTTTTATTTCGGCACCTATCGCCCCCATCATGTGGACGAGACTCCCTTCAGCGACCGGCATCGGGCGCGCAGCAATGACTTTGGCTATGCCATGTCGCTGCTGACCTGCTTTCATTTCGGCTATCACCACGAGCACCATGACGCGCCGTGGGTGCCGTGGTGGAAGCTGCCTGCCCATCGGGCACCCCGGCGCAATCGGAACATGGCCTGAACTCATGGACGCTGTTTTACATTTCCTGATTCCAGCCGCGCTGGTGCTGGGCACCGTCGCCTTCATGGAATGGTTCGCTGCCTGGTCCCATGAGCACATCATGCATGGCTGGGGCTGGGGCTGGCATCGATCCCACCACGAGCCGCACGACGAAGCGCTCGAGCAGAACGATCTTTATGCCGTCGTGTTCGGCGTGTTCGCCACGGGGCTGTTCGTTGTCGGGGCGTTTGTGTGGCCGGTGTGGTGGATTGCGGTGGGCATGTCGGTCTATGGGGTTTTGTATTTCGTCATGCATGACGGGCTGGTGCACCAGCGCTGGCCGTTCAAGCATGTTCCGCGCCGGGGCTACCTCAAGCGCGTCTACCAGGCCCATCGGCTGCACCACGCGGTCGAGGGGCGCGAGGGCTGCGTGTCGTTCGGCTTCGTTTATGCCGAGCCCGTGGATCAGCTGGTCAAGAAGCTGCACGACAACAAGCAAGGCTTGGACGCGCAGGCCCTCAAGAATGACGACCAGGCGCAGTCGGGCTGATCAGGGACGCTGCCACAGCCCGGTGCGTGGCAGGTCGGGGCCGCCCCGGCGCGTTGCCGCAACGTCTTTGATCGCCAGTGCCAGGAGCGCGAGCTTCTGGCTCCTGCCGGTGGCAACCCGCTCGTCCCATGCGGCCGCTCCCCTGGTGCGCAGCTTTTCCCCGATGGCGCGATAAACCCGCCGGGCGGCGGCAATGGCCCAGGCCGAGCGCGGCGGCAGGGCGGCCATGCCCACAAAAGCCGAGGCGTAGTAGTTTTCGGCCAGATCGAGCAGCTCGAGCGCGGCGGCATGAAGAGCCGGGCGCTGCGCGGGGTCGGCGGGCTCGATGGTGGCGATCCCGTGCCGCGCCAAAATCTGGGCAGGCAGGTAAACCCGCCCCGCCCGTGCATCCTCGATCACGTCGCGCGCAATATTGGTGAGCTGGAAGGCAAGGCCCAGATCGGCGGCCCGGTCGAGCACTGCAGGCTCCCGCACGCCCATGATCATGGCCATCATGACCCCGACGACGCCCGCGACATGATAGCAATAAACCAGCGTGTCCTCGATGGTCTCGTAGCGCGTGCCGGCCACATCCATGGCAAAGCCCGCCAGCAGCTCCTGGGGGTGGCGATGGGGAATCTGGTGGCGCTGCACGACCCGGCGCAGGGCCTCGAAGATGGGATCGCCAGTGCGTTGGCCGGCCAGGGCCGCTGCCGTGTGGGCCTGCAGCTGCTCGAGCCGGGCCTGCTGGCCCTGCCGGTAGTGCGCTTGCTGCGCATGGCCCAGGGTTTGCCCGTCGATGACGTCGTCGCAGTGGCGGCACCAGGCATACAGCATGACGGCGTCGTCGCGCGTCGCCGGGTCGAACAGCCGGGCGGCGGCGGCAAAGCTCCTGGAGCCCTGGGCGATGGCGGCTTTGCTGTGGGTGACAACCGCATCGCTCATGGCTGCGCATCCGCGATCATGATGCCCGCTGTCGCCTTGGCCGAGCCCACGACACCCGGAATGCCGGCGCCCGGATGGGTGCCGGCGCCCACGATATAAAGATTGGGGATCTGATCGTCCCGGTTATGCGGGCGGAACCAGGCGCTTTGGGTCAGCACGGGTTCAACGGAAAAGGCCGAGCCCAGATGGGCGTTGAGTTCGTCGCGGAAATCGAACGGGGTGAAGTGCCGGACAGTCACCAGATCGTCGAGCAGGCCTGGAATATAGCGGTCGTTGAGATATTTCAGGATACGGTCGCGGTATTTGGGGCCTTCCACGGCCCAGTCGATATTGGCGGTGCCCAGGTGAGGCACTGGAGAAAGAACGTAATAGGTGCTGCAGCCCTCGGGCGCCAGGGTATCGTCGGTGACCGAAGGGGCATGCAGGTAGAGCGAGAAATCATCGGCCAGACCATCGGTCTTGAAGATTTCCCCGATCAGTTCGCGATAGCGCGGCCCGAACAGGACCATGTGGTGCTTGAGTTCGGGGTGTTTGGTCTTGAGCCCGAAATAGACAACAAACAGCGACATGGAAAAACGCCGCTTCTGCAGCACCTTGCTGTTGGCCGCGCCGCGCGCGGTGCCGCGCAGCATGTGCTTGTAGGTGTGGACCACGTCGGCATTGGAGGCGATCTGCTCGAAGGCATGGCGGCTGGCGTCCTTGAGGATGACAGCCGTGGCGCGATTTCCGTCCATGTCGATGCGGTCGATTTCGGCGTTGAGCCGGATCGTGCCGCCCAGATCCTCGAACAGCTTGACCATGCCCGCGATCAGCGCCCCGGTGCCACCCTTGGCGAACCACACGCCGCCATTGCGCTCCAGCGCGTGGATCAGCGCATAGATCGAGGAGGTGGCAAATGGGTTGCCGCCCACCAGCAGGGAATGAAAGCTGAAGGCCTGGCGCAGCTGGTCGTCCTTGATGAACTGGCTGACCTTGCTGTAGACGCTGCGGTGGCTTTCAAGCCGCATCAATTGCGGCGCCGCCTTGATCATGGACCAGAAGTTAAGGAACGGCACGGTGCCGAGCTTCTCGTAGCCTTGGCGGTAGACATCCTGCGAATAGGCCAGGAACCGGCGATAGCCGTCCACGTCCGGGGGCGATTTGGCCGCGATCTGGCGGTCGATCTCGGCCTGGTCATTGGCATAGTCGAACCGGTAGCCATCCTCCCAGCACAGCTGGTAAAACGGAGTGACCGGCAACAGCGTCACATAGTCGGACAGCCGGCGCCCCGACAGCGCCCAGAGTTGCTCCAGGCAATCGGGATCGGTGATGACGGTGGGACCCGCATCGAAGGTGAAGCCGCCGTCGGCATAGACATAGGCGCGCCCGCCGGGCTTGTCGCGCTTTTCAAACAGCGTTGTCCCGATGCCCGCGCTCTGCAGCCGGATGGCCAGGGCCAGGCCCCCGAACCCGGCCCCGATCACTGCGGCGGTCTTGCTCTTGGTGGTCACGGCTTCTCCGGCTTCAGCAAGGGCGCTTCTCGCAGGCAGGCAAGGGCGCGATGAACAGGCACCGGCGGCTTGCCGGACAGGATGCGAAGGATGTCGCCAGCGCTTGTACGTCCGGCATAGAACCTTTCGATCAGCGGCCTGGGCAATTTATAAAAGCGCTGCAACACCAGGTGCCGTTGTTCCGGGCGCGCGGCGCGAAACAGCATGCGGTTGAGCAGCCGGTAAAAGCCCTGGCGGCGGTGGCGGGCAAAGGCGTGGTCCCGAATTTTTCGCGCCAGGGCCGCGCTGCCGATCGGCCAGTGGGCGGCGATCAGATTGGCGAGCCGGACTGCCTCGGGCAGGCTATAGCCGGTGGTGGGGTGAAACAGTGCCGCGCGCATGCCTGCCTGGGGAATATCGGCTGGCCGCTCGGCCCAGAACCGCTGCACATCATGGGCCAGGGCAATGGGCAATATGCCATGCTCCTGGCGCACCACGCTCTTGATCGACCAGCCTTGCGCCTGGGCATAGGCAGCGACATCGCCGGCCAGTTCCTGCAGGTTCAGCGCGCCGCCATCCGAATAGCGGGTGTCCTCGATCAGCAGGCGCGTGGGGGAGAAGGGCAGCACATAAACGAACCGGTAGCCGTCGCGCTGATCAACCGAGGCGTCCATGATAATGGGATTGGGCAGGCCGTGGGGCTGTTCGGTCTCGACCTCGAGCCCGACGAACTTCTGGAAACCCAGGCTCAGGGCCGGGCTGGGCTGGTAGCCGCGCGCATCGATGACGCACGATGCCTTGATCGTGGTGCCGTCCGCCAGCGTCACACGATCGGGGTTCATGGCCGTAACGGCATTGCCGAGGCGCAGCTCGACATTGGGCAAGGCGGCCATGGCCGCTGCAACCGAAGCAGACGTGAGCGATGCATAGGGGGACGCCAGGTCGCGCGCATGATCGCGGAACCGCACCGACTGGCCGGCCCAGCGGTGGGCGACCAGGGGCGCCAGCCAGTCCAGGTCGGCAGCCTGGACATCGGCCTCGTGGAAGGACCAGGTGTGTTCTCCGAACGCTTGCCGGCTGGCCTCCAGCATCAGGATGGCTGGCGCATTGCCCCGGGAAAGACGCTGCGCGATCAGGGCGCTGGCCAGGCCGGCGCCGACCAGGACGAGGGGTGTCGCAGAGGCAGGGGCGGGGGCAAGTGTCATCGCGCCCGAGTTTAGCGGCTGGCGCGGCAATGAAAACCCCCCGATTGGCGCTGCCCGCCGCAGATGATCCCAAGTTCGTGATCGCCCGAAAAATCGGGAACCCCAGAGGTTAACGGTCGTTAAGGAAGTACAGGTTTGCCCCTGTGACCTCCAAAACTCCCATGGATGACCCCGGCTCATGCACACGGCCGGGGTCGCTTTTTTTTGGCGGCTGCCCAGCTTTCAAGGCTTCCGCGCCGCAGCCCGCCATGGGGCCCCTCTGGGGCTGGCAAGTGCCATGCACCTCAGCGATTGCCTGTTTCAGCTGGCCGTAACGGGCTCCAGTTTGGCGAGCCTGCCGATCTTGCCCATCAACTTGACGGCTTCGAACTCGAGGTTTTCCCGATTGGCGTCGCTGAACGGGCGTGGATTGTGGTCAAGCAGGGCCAGCGCGCCGATGATTGCCCCATCGGGTCCATGGAGCGGTACCCCGGCATAGAACCGGACGCCGTTTTCCAGCAGGAAGCGGTCATTGGCGAATTCCTTGCTGGCCGCGACATCGGGCACAACAAGGGGGGCATTGCCCGCTATGACGCTCTGGCTGGCGCCGTTGATCTCTTCCTCCCTCGAGCGATCCGAGAGCGAGCTGAAATCGCTGTCCACGATATCGATGATCGCCGTGGCGACGCCGCTGGACACGGCAATCTGCCCCAGGGCCTGCGCCAGCGGACCATCGGACTGCGCCAGCAGCCGCAGCCGGTCCAGCGCCGCCTCGTCCATGGCCGGGGCGTCCGATTGGGGCGCCGGCGCATCTTTGGCGTGAACCAGTTCCCCAACGGCCTTCACCGCCTCGGGCAGGCCCGAAACGATCTGCGCGACACCCCAGTCCTGCTGGCGGTTCTCCGGCAGTGGCGCCGACCCCAGGGCAACGGCGATGATCTTGATCCCCGGATGACGCCGCGACAAACGCCGTGCCACCAGGCGCGCATGGCTGCGCGGATTGTCGTCGAGATAGCACAGGCAGATGACTTCGACGCCCTTGAGCGTCAGCTGCCCGATGCTTTCCTGGCGGATCACCAGGGGCGCCAAGGCCTGCACCGGGCCGTTTTCGGGCTCGATCAGGCGCATCAGGATTTGCGCGGCCGCGTCATCAAGCTCGGTTCGCGCCCCGATGCACAGGATGCGCGGCTCCCCGCTGGGGACTGCGTCCTGGTCGGTCTCTGTCTCGGTGTCGATATCGATGTCGTCGATCACCGCGCGCATGCTGTCCATCACCTTGCGGCGATGGGAAAGGTCGGACACATCGAGCGAGAGATCGAGTTCGGCCAGCAGCAGCGCCGGAACGGCCACGTCGAGGTAGAATTTTGCCACGCTGTTGTCGGCGATGAAATCCTCGGCCAGTTCGACCGCTTCCTCGACATTGCCCGAAACCAGCCGCTGATAGAGCCGCTCGGGCTGGCTCAATACCGGTTCACTGCCCAGCAGGGTTTCAAAAAAGGCCAGTTGCGGCACATAGCGGCCCAGAACCACGAGGCACACCGTGATCGGGGTCGACAGGATCAAGCCGATGGGGCCCCACAGCGTGGCCCAGAACATGGCCGCTACAAGCACCGCCAGGGCCGACAGCCCGGTGCTCGATCCATAGAGCCGGGGCTCGATGGCATTGGTCACGGTCAATTCAAGGCACACGAACAAGGCAATCGAAGCCAGCAGCATGAACCAGCCCGGGTCCACCGCGAAGGCGAGCGTGAAGGGAATGGTTGCCGCCATCAGCGTGCCGACAAAGGGGATATACCGGAACAGGGC
>JAQGJI010000096.1 GCA_028290685.1 Devosia sp.
AACCAGCGCAACCGAGCCGGGAAAGGCCTGAGCCAGGGCGTTGAGTGCTTTTTCGTCCCGATCGATCAGGACAAGCTGGGCTCCGAGGGCCGCGAACCGAGCCGCGAGTTCGCGACCGATCCCCCCCGTTGCGCCCGAGATCGCGACGTGTTTTCCCAGATAGGCATTATCGGCAAGCATGGTCAGTGTCCGAGATAGGCAGCGAGTACGGATTTATCGCGAAGCAACTCGCCGGCGGGACGGTGCAAGGCAATGGCGCCAGCCTTGAGCACGATTGCCTCGGCGGCCACATGCATGGCAACGCCCACATTCTGTTCGACCAGCAGGACCGTCAGTCCTTCGTCGCCTAGTCGGCGAATGGTGTCGATCAGGGTGTCGACCATGGCAGGGGAGAGGCCCGCGGAGGGCTCGTCCATCATCACCACCTTGGGATTGGTCATCAGCGCGCGGCCAATCGCCACCTGCTGCTGTTCGCCGCCCGACAGGGCGCCCGCTGCCAGCTTGAGCTTCCTGCCCAGCAAGGGGTAAGTGGCAATCACACGCTCAAGTCGTTCGGTCCGCAGCTTGCGGCTGGTGACCGTTGCCGCGCCCGCCAGCAGATTATCCTGCACGCTCATGGTCGGGAAAACCTCCCGCCCCTGCGGAACATGGGCGATGCCGGCGGCCACTGCCTTGCGCGGTCCCACGCCGGTCAGTTGAACATCACCAGCCCAGATGCGCCCGGCCTTGAGCGGCACCAGACCGGACAGCGCATAAAGTGTCGTCGACTTACCCGAGCCGTTCCCGCCGAGCAGCGCGGTGATTACACCAGGCGTCAACTCCAGGCTCAGATCCTTGAGCACCTGCGTCTGGCCGCGCCAGACCTCGATATTGTCAGCTTTCAGCATAGTAGCCTCGCCCCAGGTAGCTTTCCACGACGCGCGGGTCAGCGGTCACCGTTTTCGGATCGCCATCGGCAATCACTTCGCCTGCATTCATCACCACGACGCGGCTGCACGCCGCGAACACCAGTTGCATCACATGCTCGATCAGGAGGATCGAAGTGCCGAATTCGGTTCGAATGCTGACGATCTTTTCGGCAAGTTCATCGACGCGTGGCGCGGTGAGGCCGACGGCCGGCTCGTCCAGCAGCAAGACGCTGGGACGGCTCACCAGGGCCCGGGCGATTTCCACGAGGCGCTGTTGTCCGAACGAGAGGCTGCTGCCGGGACGATCGGCAAAGGCCGCCATGCCCATCCAGTCCAGCATCTCCATCGACTTCTGTCTGGCTTCCTCTTCCCACTGGCGAACCTTGGGACTGCCGACCAAAGCTCCCCAGAAGCCATAGGCCGGCTGGGGCTCGAGTCCGAGCATGACGTTTTCCACCACGCTCATGCCGGAGCAGAGAAGACTGGTCTGGAACGTGCGTCGCAGGCCGCGCTCCGCAATTTCGTGGGGCTTGCTCGTGGTTATGTCGATGCCGCCCAGGCGGATCTCCCCGGTCTGGGGCCGATGGATGCCGGTGATGACGTTCATCATCGATGTCTTGCCGGCGCCATTGGGCCCGATCAGGCCGAGAACCTCACCCTTGCCGAGCGAGAAACTGGCATTGTTGAGCACCTTAAGTGCACCGAAGCTGAGCGACACATTACGTATATCGAGCATATCAGTTCTCCACGGCTCGATCTGTTGGCGCGCTCAGGCCGACCTTCTGGCCTGTGCGCGGACCGGTCTCCACCGTCTCGGTGCGCTTGCCCGCAAGCACCCGATAGATGAGTGGGGCGATGCCCTTTGGCAGGAACAGGACGAAGCCGATCAGCACGGCACCGAAGATGATTTCCAGCCAGCCCTGGCTGTCCCGCAGTTGTTCCTGGAGGAAGATCACGAGGGCAGGACCGATCATCGATCCAAGCATGGTTCCCAGGCCGCCGACCACGGCCATGACCTTCATCAGGATCATCTGCTCGAGGTTGAAGCTTTCAGGCGCGACAAAGCCCAGCAGTGCCGAGTAGAGGCCGCCAGCCAACCCGGCGCAACCCGCGCTGAGCGCAAAGGCGATGGTCTTGGTCGCGGTGACGTTGACCCCGTTGGCGGCAGCGGCGACTGAATTGTCGCGAATGGCCACGAACTTGCGTCCGAAGCTGGTCCTGACCAGCTGGCGCACCATGAGGTAGCCGATCGTGGTCAAGACGAGCGACGTGAGGAAGATGGACTGGGTGGCGTTGAGGCCGAAAATGGCGATCGAAGGTGCGCGGAAACCGCCGGCGCCGAAAGTCACGGCCGACCAGTTTATCAGCACCCAGTGGACGGCTTGGGCGACCGCGAGCGTGGCAATAGCCAGATGAATGCCCGACAGCCTGAGCGCGGGCAGGACTAGCAGAGTGCCAGCTCCGGTGACGCCGACTGTTGCTGTCAGCAGAGCAACGGGATAGGGCACGCCGAGATGCACCTGCATCAGGCCGGTGACATAAGCGCCAATGCCGAACAGGGCGGCATGGGCAAACGAGAGCAGGCCGGAATAGCCCATCAGCACGTTGAGGCCGGCGACCAGCATAGAGAAGATGACAACGCGGGTAAGCAGGAACAGCAGGTACGGGTTGAGGGTCATTCCGATGAGGGCAACCACCACGGCAATCGCCACTGGATAGACCCACGAGCCGGAACGCCAGGCCGAGCGAATGGATTGAACTGGGACAGCCATTACACGCTCCTCGAAGAGCGACCGCCGAACAGGCCGCGTGGGAAGAAGATGAGGGCGACGAAGATCAGGACGAACGCCGACAGTTCCTGAGCCGTGGACGAGATGTACCCCGATACCAGCACCTCAGTGACACCCAGCAGTACGCCGCCAATAACGGCACCGGGCAGGCTCATCATCCCGCCGATGATGGCGGCGGCAAAGCCCTTCAGGAAGAGCGAGAAGCCCATATCGGGGAAGATCAGGGTTGCAGGGGCGAGAAGGAAACCCGCCACTGCAGAGACGACAAGGCTGAGCACCATGGCGCTGCACAACACCAGCTCCGTCGGGATGCCGACGATCCGCGCGGCGCGGGGATTATCGGCAACCGAGCGCATGAACAGGCCCAGCCGGGTGAAGCGGAAGAAAAGCGCAAACAATGCCAGCATCAGCACTGCGCCACCGGACATCACGAGATGCTGCAGCGGAATGATGACGGCGCCGTCGAACAGGATGATCGGCGGCCCGCTGACAAGCGGGGGGACCGCAAAATAGTCCCCCTGCCTGCCCCAGATCAGTCGAATGGTTCCTTTGACCAGGAAAGAGAGGCCGATGGTCGCCGTCAGAAGCGCCACCGCATGCTGTGCGTCCATCAGCGGGCGCAGCAGCAGGTAACTCAGCACCCCGACGAACAGTGCCACGATGACCACGATAGGCAGCGCAGCGACCGAGCCGTAGCCCATGGTGACGATGACCGCGTATGACACAAAGCCACCGAGCGCCATGACGTCACCCTGCGAGAAGTTAAAGGCATTGGCGGCCTTAGCCAGCACCACCACCCCTAAAGCAACCAACCCGTAGAGCAGCCCATTAGCCACCCCGCTCGCGAGGAGAACGGAAAGCATGTTTTCTCTTCCTGTTTTTGTCAGCAGGCCCGCACTCAGTCGAGCGTCGAGAGACCAACCACTTCGGTCTTTCCTTCAGGGGTGCGCTTGATCCAAGCGGCCGCCTGCAGGCACTGATGGGTCTCGCAGTTAAGCGGGCCGGGGGCGAATGTCGTCTCGAGCCCGGAGGTTGCTTCAAGCGCTGCGATGAACGAAGCCTGCGTGAGATCGGCACCAGCCTGCTCGAGGGCAGCCACGGTCAGCTGACCCGCGGTGATGCCATAGAGGTTGTAGGTGTGCGGCTCGTCGTCGGGGAACTTGGTGGTCAGCTTTTCGAGCCATTCGGCCGCCTCGGCAGAGTCGAGCGCATAACGCGACGGCGAGATGGTGACAAAGTTGTCGGTTGCGCCAGGCACAGCCACCTGCTCGTCAAACGCCACCGGATCCGGGATCACCGAGGTTCCAATAAAGCTTGAGGTGAAGCCAAGGCGAGCGGCGTCGCGCAGGAAGATCGATGCCGGCTTGGGGTAGCTCAGCAACACGACAGCTTCCGCACCCGAACCCTGAACGCGCAAGACCTGCGCCGTCGCGTCATTTGCTTCCATGGAAAGCTCTTCGTCGACGGCGACTTCGATGCCCTTTTCGGCAAGGGCCGGCAGCAGCGTCTTGTGGCGATCGCTGCCCCATGCGTCGTGCTGGGCCACAACGGCGACGCGCTTCACGCCAAGGTCAGACAGGTACTGAGCCTGCAGCGCGCTTTCAAGATTGGACGTGAGCATCGAGGTGAAGATGTTTTCGATTTCAGGCGCCGAAATGTTGTTCGAAGCCGCGGCGAAATTGACGAACGGAATGCCAGACTGCTCGATGTCTTCCTTGGCGGCCATGACACCGTTGGAGCAGGAGCCGCCAATGATCGCAAACACCTGGTCATCAAAGATCAGCTTACGCACGGCGGCGATGGCGCCTGCCGGATCACACTGGTCGTCCACGCGCACCAGTTCCAGCGTGCGGCCGTTGACGCCACCAGCCGCATTGACGTCTGCGAACAGCGTTTCCAGCCCGTTCATCGTCAGGCGGCCGAAGGCGTAGTTAGCGCCGGTGATCGGGCCAAAGGTGCCGATCTTGATAGAGGTGTCCGACACGCCCTGCACGTCCTGTGCAAATGCCGGCACTGCCAGGGCAGTGGTCATGAGCATGACGCCTACGATCTGCGAGAATAGTTTCATTTGAAGTCCTCCGTGCGCACGACTGTCCCCTCAGGAAGTCGGCCTGTAAACAGATTGCCGTGTTAAGCGACAAAGTGTCAACAGTTAAGTGATGCGGCTTTCCTCATGGGTGAGAAATGCAAGAATTTTGGGCAAAAGAATCAGGGTGTCGGTGGGTGGCCGAGGTTGGAGGGGGTATCGCCTCGCAATTGCGGCTAGACGTCCAACGCCCCGAGAGCGCTGTACCGCGCGTTTCTGAGGTGCTGGCGCATGGCTTCTTCGGCACGATCGGGATTGCGACCGGCCATGGCGTCGACCACGGCGCGATGCTCCAGCAGAGCCGCCGCGGCACGGCCAGGCTGGGTGCCGGAGCGGCGCCGATGCAGGCGCAACTGGAAATAAATTTCGTCCATAAGCACTCGGCGGATGGTGGGGTATCGCGATGCGGTGACAATGGCGAAGTGGAAATCGTCATCGCCGACGCCCTGCAGATACCCAGCCTGGGCGTTGTTGCCGATGGCCTCCTGATGGCGCTCAAGGAGGTGATAGAGTTCATCTAACTCCTTGTTTGTAATGGATTCCGTGGCGAGGCGAGCGGCCATTCCCTCAAGCGCTTCGCGGACCAGGAAGAGCTCCTTGACCCGTTCGCGACCGAGTTCGATCAGCCTCACGCCCAGGTTCTGGCGGCGCTCCACAAGCCGACCTTCCAGCCGTCCAAGCGCCTCCCTGACGGGCCCCCGGCTAACGCCCAGTTGCCTTGCCAGCTCCGATTCGCTGATTCTCTGTCCCGGCGCGTACTGGCCTGACGAGATCACATCGAGCAGCTTGTTCGTGATGCTGTCAGGGGACAAGGCTGCTTTTGCCGCCCCCGCGCCCTCGTTGTCGTTGTTTCCCACGTCGCCACCTCCACGATTTACCATAAGCCAGCGCCCTGCACTCTTCCACCGGCAATTTTAAAGTGTTGACAATATGCCTATACTGTAGACACTTTTGTCAGGCCGCGGCGCGGTTTTTAAGCAAATGCATCATCGGGAGCCTTTCCACCATGGAAAAACGCAAGAAGCTCAAGTCTCTGGCTGCCGAAAGGCGCGCCATAATCGTACCGGGTGCTGCCAATGCCTTGTTCGCCCGTGTCATCGAGGACCTGGGGTTTCCTGTTGTTTATGTGAGTGGGGCCGGTGTGGCCAACATGTCGCTTGGCGTGCCCGATGTCGGGCTTTCCACCCTGACCGAAATCGCCCAAGTGGTGAGCAACATATCCGACGCGGTGGATCTGCCGCTGATCGTTGATGCCGATACCGGTTTTGGCAACGCGCTCAACATGTATCGCACGGTTCAGGTGCTGGAGCGTGCAGGCGCATCTGCATTGCAGATCGAGGATCAGGTGTTCCCCAAGAAATGCGGGCACTTCTCCGGCAAGGCGGTTATCCCTGTCGATGAAATGGTGCAGAAGATCCGCGCAGCAGTCGATGCTCGCGCCGACCAGAACCTGCAGATCATTGCCCGCACGGACGCACGCGCCATTGAAGGGCTGGATGCCGCCATCGAACGGGCACAGGCCTATGAAGAAGCTGGTGCCGACCTGATCTTTGTCGAGGCCCCGCGAACGGCCGAGGAACTTGCGCAGATCGGCCGCAGCATCGCGTCGCCGCAGGTTGCCAATATCGTGTTCGGCGGCAAGACGCCCGACGTAGGGCAGGCCGCGCTGGCCGAGATGGGCTTTGCTTTCACCCTTTATGCGAATGCAGCGCTGCAGGCGGCGATCCGCTCGACCCGCGAAGTGCTGGGTGCGCTCCAGGATACTGGCTCTCTCGATGCCGTCGCTGACCGCCTGGCCGGATTTGAGGAGCGACAAAATGCCGTTCTGAAAGCGAAGTGGGACGAGCGCGAAAACCGTTACGCAACCTCCAGCCTAGGAGTCGCCAAATGAATATGCCTTGGGACGATATCATCTCCGAAGAAGACAAGCGTCGTTACGCAGCTGCCGGATTTGGGCGCCAGGCACGCCTTGGTACCCGGCCGGCCCTGCTGATCATCGACGTCCAGTATCGCACCATCGGCACCACGCCGGCGCCGTTCTGGGAGTCGATCAAGGAATTTGCCACCTCGTGCGGTGATGTGGGCTGGGACGCCATGGGCAACATCGCGCGACTGCTTGAAGTGTTCCGCGAGAACGACTGGCCGGTGATGTATCCCTATGTTGCCCCCAAGGAGCAGTTCGACCAGGGCCGGCTGGCCGAGAAGAACCCCGCCTTGATGAAGGTGGCGTCCAAGGGCTACGAATTTCCCGCAGAGATCGCCCCGCAGCCGGGCGACGTCATGCTGCCCAAGAAGCACCCGTCGGCGTTTTTCGGCACGCCCCTGACCAGCTACCTGATCGACAAGCGCGTTGATACGCTGGTGGTAACGGGCTGCACCACATCCGGCTGCGTCCGCGGCTCGGTGGTCGATGGCTTCGCCAACAATTTCTCGGTCCTTGTGCCGTTCGACGCGGTCTACGACCGCTCCCAGACAGCGCATGCGGTCAATCTTTTCGACATGGCATCCAAATATGCCAACGTGACCGATACAAGCAGCGCCATCGATGCGCTCAAGGGCGTAGCAGGGAGCCGCAATGTTTGACCTTTTCATCCGGAACGTCGATGCAATTTTGCCAGGGTCCGGCCGTACGCGATGCTCCATTGGTGTTCGCAACGGCAAGATCGCTGCGATTCTCGCGCCGGATGAAGTTACTGGAAGCGTCGAAACCATCGATGCTTCGGGCCTGGTTGCCTTTCCCGGATTGATCGATCCGCATCTCCATCTCGGTCATGGGAACAATATCGCCGCCCCTGAGGAGCCACGCGACGCCGATCTGGAAACGGCCGCCGCGGCCAAGGGCGGCATCACCACCTTTATTCCGTACCTGCTGTCGACCCAGCCCTATTCAAAGGTGGCGCGTGACCTGATCGAGATTACCGCGGCCGGTGCACGTATCGACTTCGGTTATCACTTCATCATCTCCACGGAGGACCAACTCGCCGAAGTCCCCTCCTACGCGGCCGAGTTCGGCGTGCCCACATTCAAGGTATTCATGAACAACCGGGGCGGCGAAGGCTCCCGCCTCGGTCTGCCTGATATCGACGATGGATTCCTGTTCCGGTTGTGCGAGGCCGCAGCTGCGAACAACGGCATGGTCAATCCGCATCCTGAGAACATCGAGATCGCCTGGATCCTGCGCGACCGCCTGATGAAGCGCGATCCGGATGGAGAGAGCGGACTGGCCGGCTGGAACGACAGCCGCCCCGACTTTATCGAAGCCGAGGCGGTTCATCGAGTTGGCTATATCGGCGAGCAGACCGGTGCGCCGATTTATGCCGTCCACATATCGTCAGCCAAGGCGCTCGAAGCTGGCTTGGCCTCGCGGCGCGATGGCCGTCGCCTGTTCATGGAAACCTGCCCGCACTACCTGACGCACGACATATCTTTTGCCGGCGGCAATATCGCCAAGATCAACCCGCCGGTTCGTACCAGCGCTGATCGCGAGCGGCTGTGGCAGGCGGTCCTCAATGGCGAGATTGACACCATCGGGACCGATCACGTGCACCGGACGATGGAAGGAAAGTCCGGGGGCATCTGGAAGGCTTCACCCGGTTGCCCCGGGATGGAAACCATGCTGCCAGTGCTGTTGAGCGAGGGCTACCACAAGCGTGGATTGTCGCTGGAACGTATCGCCGAGATCACGTCGACCAATACGGCGAGGATCATGGGTCTGTCCCATTGCAAGGGCGCGCTGACGATTGGCCTGGACGCTGACATTACGCTTGTCGATCTCGACGCGGAGTGGACCGCGCGACATGAAGACACCATCTCATCTGCCGGATACACGATTTATCACGGGTGGACATTCAAGGGGGCTGTCACCCACACCTATGTGCGCGGCCACGCCGTTGTTCTGGATGGACAACTTGTCGAGGACCGCGCTGGTCACGGCGCCTATCTGGAGCGTCGCCTGGGTCACCAATAATGATCTCAGGCCGCCAGCCCGCTGATGACTCATAACGGCCGTTTTTAAATCCACCTTCGGGGGGCTCGCACTCAGCGTGCCCCGCCTGTTGTCATCCGATATGGGAAGACAGAACCGTACAACCCAACTCGGTTCGCGATGACCTTAAGCTGATTTGCAATCCGCTGCGTAACCACTCCGCCACGAGGCCTCTGCCAGGGGGGTGCTTATGCAAGATCGTGTGGTGGCAAATGCCGACTTTTGCCGATCGGCGCAGGGCCGACAGCGCGCGGCAGGTTCGGGCTTCACCTTCACGGCAGAGACAGCTTACCCTGCGACCGGCAAATCGGGGAATCGCAGTGGCGGAACACGTTCTGGAGCAGGCGGACGGGCGGCGGGACTACCTGCAGCCCGTGATGGCGGGGGCGCTGGCAGCGCTTGTCGGGTATGCTAGCACGTTCACGCTGGTGCTGGCGGCGCTGACGGCGTCGGGCGCTTCGCCGCAACAGGCCGGATCGGGCCTGATGAGCGTGTGTATCGCGATTGGCCTGCTCAACATCGTGGTGAGCGCGCGAGTGCGCTTGCCGGTGAGCTTTGCCTGGTCGACGCCGGGCATGGCGTTTCTGCTGACGGTGGGCGAGCCGGTGGGCGGATTTCCAGCAGTGGCGGGCGCGTTTATCGCGGCGGCGGCGTTGATCTTGCTGACCGGGATGGTCAGGCCATTGGCGCGATTGGTGGCAGCGATTCCCGGCCCCATCGCCAATGCCATGCTGGCCGGCATGTTGCTGACGCTGTGCCTTGCGCCGATCACCGCGGTGGCGGAGTTGCCGGCGCTGGCGCTGCCGATCGTGCTTGCCTGGGTGCTGGCCCTGCGCTTTGCCAGGCGCTATGCGGTGCCTGTCGCGGTGCTGGTCACAGGGGTGGCCCTGGGGGCAACGACGCACTTGCCGCCCGGGGCGCTGGACGGCAGCTGGCCGGCTTTTGTTCCGGTGTTGCCGGTTTTTACGGCAGACGCCATCATCAGGATAGCTCTGCCACTTTATATCGTCACCATGGCCTCCCAGAACCTGCCGGGCCTGGCCGTGATGCGGGCCAATGGCTATGAACTGAAGCCAGCGCCGCTGTTCGTGCTGACGGGAATCGCCAGCGGAGCGGCGGCCCTGTTGGGGGGATTTACCAGCAATCTGGCTGCGATCACGGCAGCGATCTGTGCCGGGCCGGAGGCTCATCCCGACCCGGATAAAAGGTGGCCCGCTCCGATAGCGGCCGGAGTGACCTATCTGCTGCTCGCCGGGGGCGCGAGCCTGGCGGCGGCGTTTATCGCCGCATCCCCGCCCCTGTTGATCCAGGCGGTGGCAGGGCTGGCGCTGCTGTCCAGTCTCGCCGCGGCCTTGTCGGGCGCGCTGGGGGAAGAGGAGGCGAGATTGCCGGCAATCTTCACGTTCGTCACCACCGCGTCGGGCATCACCCTGTTGGGCGTTGGCGCGCCATTCTGGGGGTTGGTCGGGGGTATCGCAATCATGGCGTTGCTGCGCACCAGACCTTTGGCCGGCGCGTGAGCGAGGCCATATACGCCGTTATCATCGCCGGCGGACGCGGCGAGCGGCTGGGCGGGGCCTGCAAAGCTGACTTGCGGATTGGCGGGGTGCGGCTGATCGAACGGGTTGCAAGCGTGCTCAGGGGAGCCGAGCACCCGATGCTGGTTGCGACTGGACCGGCGGGCCGGGAAATGTCCCTGCCGCCCGGCTGGGAACCCGTGAGCGATCTGGCCGGGAGCGGCGGCGGGCCACTGGCCGGGCTGGTCGGGGCTGTGCACGCGCTCGCTCAAAGGGGAATCGCGCGAGGGACCCTGATTTCAGCTGCGGTCGACACGCCATTCCTGCCCGATGATTATGTGAGTCGCCTCGTGGGTGGGCTAGAGGGTGCTCCGGTGGCATTCGGTGCATGGGGGAACGCTTTTTATCCCCCCAATGCCGCCTGGCGATTGCAGGCCCTCGCCGATTTGCCGGAACGCGCCAAAGCGGCCGGGAGCCTCAAGGCGCTGCAGCAGGCGCTGGGCGGGCGGCGCGTGGGTTGGGACGAACTGGCGCTGAACCCGTTCGACAACGTCAATACCCCCACCGACCTGCGTCTTTTGGAGGAAAGGGCCAGGCGGGAGAGGCGCTTGTGAAGAGATATTCGCGCGCCTCGCAATTGAGGGCTTGGCAAAGCAAATCAAGTTCGGTACATGGACCTCGCCTTCGGTTTCGAGGGCACCCGATATGTGTTCCGCGATAGCTCAGTTGGTAGAGCATTCGACTGTTAATCGAATGGTCGCTGGTTCGAGTCCAGCTCGCGGAGCCAATCGGATTTTCCCTGCCCGTGGGGAAAGCCTGGCGCTCAAGACAATTGGCCGGGCTTAACGGGTGGCGCGTTTTCAGAGCCGCGGATTCATGACATGGACGCCGTTTCCACTCAGGCCCCGGCGGCAGTTCAGCGCACGTCGCTGGTTCTTATCCTGGCGGTCAGCGCTTCGCACCTGATCAACGACCTCATGCAATTCCTGCTGCCAGCGCTTTATCCGCTGCTCAAGGACGCCTACGGGCTGGATTATGTGCAGATCGGGCTGATCACCCTGGCCCAGCAGATGACCGCTTCGATTTTGCAGCCGATCGTCGGCTTTTACACCGATCTGCGGCCAAAGCCCTATGCGCTCGTCGTTTCCATGGTTTTCGCGGCGACAGGCGCATTGCTGCTGTCGAGGGCCGACAGTTTCGGGCTGCTGGTGCTGGCCGCCATGACCGGTGGCGTTGGATCGGCTATTTTTCACCCCGAAGCCTCGCGCGTGGCGCGGCTGGCGTCGGGCGGGCGGCTGGGGTTTGCCCAATCCCTGTTCCAGGTGGGCGGCAATCTGGGAACATCGATCGGCCCGCTGGCGGCGGCCTATTTCCTGTTGCCGCGTGGACAGGGCAGCGTGGCCTGGTTTGCGATGGTGGCGCTGGTTGCGCTGGCTATTCTGGCGGCCGTCGGACGCTGGTACGCGGCCCATCAGCGGGCGCTCAAGGGCCAGCCCGTGGTCAAGTCCGTGCAGCAGATCCTGACGCGGCGCAGGCTGGTCCTCTCTTTTCTGGTTATCGGCGCGCTGCTGTTGAGCAAGTATGTCTATATCGCCTCGATCACCAGCTATTACAGCTTTTACCTGATCGAGAAATTCGGCCTGTCGGCACAAGATTCCCAGCTTTACCTGTTTTTGTTTCTGGGCGCGATTGCTGCGGGCACCCTGATCGGCGGGCCAGTGGGCGACCGGTTCGGGCGCTTGACGGTGATCTGGGGTTCGATTGTGGGCGCCCTGCCCTTCACATTGCTGTTGCCGCACATGAACCTTGCCGGCACCGCGATCGTTAGTGTCGCGGTCGGGCTGATCCTGTCCTCGGCGTTTTCAGCGATCGTGGTTTATGCGCAGGAACTGGTGCCGGGCAAGGTGGGCATGGTGGCGGGCTTGGTGTTCGGTTTTGCTTTCGGCATGGGCGCGATGGGGGCCGCCGTGATCGGCGCGCTGGCCGACCGGATGGGCATTGTCTATGTTTTCAACCTGACTGCGATGTTGCCGTTCCTGGGGTTCCTGACGATCTTTCTGCCCCGGGCGCGTGAATTGCACCCAAATCCCAAGGAGCCTGCATGAGCGACGGCATTGATATCGACGGCGAAAGCCAGATCACGCTGACCCGCACGATCGACGCCCATATCGATGATGTGTTTGCGGCCTGGACCGATCCGGCATTGATCGAGCAGTGGCAGGCGGACGAGGCAGAACTCGATGCGTTCGAGGGCGGCGAATACAAATTCACCACGTTCGGGGACGAGGAGGATCCGGACGATCATACGGTCAGCGGGGAGATCCTGGCGTTCGTGGAGAATGAAAAGCTCGTCATGTCCTGGGTCCACAAGGACGCCGAGGATGATGAAGACGAGTTGATCTTCGTGCTTGAAGTCCTGTTCACGCCAATCGGCGAAGAGCGGACGCAGATCACCATCACGGAGCGGGGCCTGGCGCATGCCGATGCAGAATCCCGCATATTCTCGATCGAAGCCTGGAGCGCGGCGCTCGAGCATCTTGCCGAGGTCATGGAATAGGCTGAACCTGGCGCAGCCCGACCGCGTATAGACGGTGGAGGCCCTGATGACAGCTCGTTCCATCGTCTGGCTGCGCAACGATCTACGGATCACCGATAATCCGGCGCTGAGCGCTGCCGCTGGCCGCGGTGGCCAGGTCCTTGCGCTTTATATTCATGAACAATCCCACGGGGTGCGGCCGATCGGGGGAGCCACCCGGTGGTGGCTGCACCATAGCCTGGTAGCCCTGGGAACCGAGCTTGGGGCGCGCGGCATCACGCTGGCGGTTCATGAGGGGAATAGCCAGAGCGTTATCGAAGGCCTGGCCGACCAGAGCGGGGCCGATGCGGTGTTCTGGAACCGGCGCTATGCACCGGGGGAACGCACGGTGGATGAGGAGATCAAAGCGAGCTTGCGGGAGCGCGGGCTGCTGGTCGAATCGTTTGGCGCCAACGTGCTGGTCGAGCCCTGGACAATCGCCACGGGACAGGGGCGGCCCTATTCTGTTTATGCGCCGTTCTGGAAGGCGCTGAAGGCCCGCGAGGTGGAGCGCCCGCGGGGGCGGCCCGAAGCGCGGCGGGCCATTGAACCCACCGAGGTGGACGCTGATTACACGGCGCCGCGATGGGCAGCCAAGCTGGGCAGTCATTGGCAGATCGGTGAAGCGGCGGCGCATCAGGCCCTGGCGCGGTTCTTGGACGAAAAGCTGGAAGACTATCCCCCCGGACGCGACATTCCGGCCAGCGACGCGACATCACGGCTTTCACCGCACCTGCGGTTTGGCGAGATCAGTGCGCGCCAGATATGGCACGCGGCCATGGCCATGGCGCATGCCGAGCCCGAGCGGGCCGGGTTTATCGACAAATTCCTGTCTGAACTGGCCTGGCGGGACTTCAACTACCACCAGCTTTACCATCGGCACGATATCTCCAGCACATCCATGCAGGGGAAATACGAGGCGATGCAGTGGCGGCAGGCGGCGGACGACCTGGCAGCCTGGCAACGCGGCCAGACTGGTTTGCCCATCGTTGATGCTGGAATGCGCGAAATGTGGGAAACCGGCTTCATGCAAAATCGGGTGCGGATGCTCACAGCGTCGCTGCTCACGAAGAACCTCTTGATCGACTGGCGGGACGGCGAACAATGGTTCTGGGACTGTTTGGTCGATGCGGATGTGGCCAATAATGCGGGTAACTGGCAGTGGATTGCCGGCTCGGGGCTGGATGCCTCGCCTTATTTCCGGATTTTCAACCCGGTGACGCAAGGTGAAAAATTCGATCCCGATGGCAGCTATGTCCGCCGCTGGGTTCCAGAACTTGCCCGGATGCCGGACAAATGGATACATCGCCCCGCCGAGGCGCCGCCGGATGTGCTCAGCGCCGCCGGAGTGATGATCGGGCGGGACTATCCCGCGCCCGTCGTTGATCTTAGGGCGTCCCGCGCGCGGGCGCTGGATGCAGCGGCGGCGCTGTAGCAAATCATGCTATGGTGGACGGGCGAACGCATGGCCGTTGCGCATTCCCTTGTTTAACGGAAATGCTGTGCCAGATGAGCAGGTTGTGCCTTGCTGCATGGAAGCGAGGCCCCTACGAATGGAATTCGCTTCGCCGTAACAGATTGATCCATGACCAAGCACCAAGATATTCTTTCCGCCATCGGGAACACGCCGCTGATCCGGCTCAACCGCGTCTCGGAACTTACGGGTTGCGAGATCTGGGGCAAGGCAGAGTTCCTTAACCCCGGCCAATCGGTCAAAGACCGGGCGGCGCTGTTCATTATCCATGATGCGGTAAAGTCCGGCGCCTTGCGGCCCGGCGGCACCATTGTCGAGGGTACGGCAGGCAATACCGGCAT
>JAQGJI010000133.1 GCA_028290685.1 Devosia sp.
ATGTAACGACAAATCCCGTTCGTGTGGTGTGGCTTTCGTCTCATCAACCCCTTTTCCAGAGGCGAAAGCCGCACCGCCTGCCGTATCTCCGCAAGCTTCAGGGCCGGGCGGCGCTCCGGCACGTCCCGACCTTCTTTGCGCAACCGCCCCGCCCGCTCCCGGACGGCAGATCCCTGGCGGCCGGGCAGGCCTTTCCTAGAGCTTGACCTTTTCGTTGTCGCCCATCTGGGGCGCAGCGCCCGTCACGGCCGCAAAGGCCATCTTGGCGGTGGCGATGAGCTGGTTGGGGCTGTCCCACAGCTCGGCATCCTCGGGGGTGACGGTGAGCAGGCGAATGGACGGATCGTTCTCGTCGTCCCACCAGGCCTTGTCGAAGTCGTTCCACAATTGCCTGATCTTGGCGCGGTCATTGCTGACGCGGGCGGAGCCCGAGATCACCACATATTTGTGCCCGCCATTGTCGGCCCAGGCGCAGGACACGAACGGGAATTTTTCCACCTGCCAGTTCTTGGCGCCGTCCTCGTCCACCAGGAAATAGATGGCGTGCTCGTCGCGGAACACGCTGGCCGAGAGCGGCCGGCTGCGCTGGCGTTCACCGTCCCAGGTGGTGAACATGCAGATGCCGATCTTCTTGGCGAGCTCCCAGATGCGCTCGCGCGCTTCCTCCGGAGTCTTGTCGTTGTCGTGATGATCCTTGGCCATGAGGCAACTCCTGCTGTTTCGTCGGGACAAAACGAACGGGCCACAGGGGAGTTGCGGATTAAATTTTTGCCCCGCCAGGGGATCGGGAAGCGGCTGGCCCTTCGCGTGGGGCTACCCTGCCCCGGTCGCCCTGCCCGGACGCAAGCCCGAGCGCGCAGCGTAAAACGCTAGATCCAGCCGCTCAATTCGCGCCGCACCATGGCCTCGATCATGTCCATGCCGGCAGGGCTGGCGTTGAGGCATGGGATATAGGCGAACTTCTCCCCGCCCGCCTCCATGAAGGTATCGCGCCCCCCCATGGCGATTTCTTCCAGCGTCTCGATGCAGTCCGCCGAGAACGCCGGCGCCAGGATGGCGACCTTCTTGATCCCCTTGCCCGGCAGCGCTTCCAGCGTCTTGTCGGTATAAGGCTCCAGCCATTTGGTTGGCCCGAAGCGTGACTGGAACGTCACCATCAGCTTCTCTTTGGGCCAGCCCAGGTACTCGCGCACCAGCCGGGTCGTCTTGTGGCACTGGCAGTGGTAGACATCGCCCCGCTCCAGGTAGGTCACCGGCATGCCATGATAGCTGGTCAGCACCAGATCAGGCTCGAAATCCAGCGCCGCCACGCCGTCCCGGATGGAATTGCCCAGCGTCTCGACATATTTCGGGTCCTCGAAATAGGCCGGCGCCGTGCGCACGGCAGGCTGCCAGCGCATGCCCTTAAGCACCTCGAACGCCTTGTCGTTGGCCGTTGCGGTCGTGGTTGCCGAGTTCTGCGGATAAAGCGGCACCAGCAGGATCTTGCTGCACCCCGCCTTGTGCATCCGCTCCAGCACGCTTCTGGTAGATGGATTGCCGTAGCGCATGGCAAAGTCCACCATGACATTGTCATGCCCGGCCAGGCGCTCAGCCAGCGCCGCCGTTTGCTCGCGGGTGATCACCAGCAACGGGCTGGCATTGTGCTCCTTGTCCCAGATCTGGGCATAGGCATGGCCGCTTTTCTGCGGCCGAACCGACAGGATGACCAGATTGAGAATGGGCCACCAGAGCCATTTCGGCGTCTCGATGACGCGCGGATCGCTCAGGAATTCCTTGAGATAGCGCCGCACGCTCCAGTAGTCGGTTGCGTCGGGCGTGCCCAGATTGAGCAGCAAAACGCCGATTTTGGGTGGAAGGACAGCGGGATGCGCAGGCGGCAAATGGTCGGACATGTCTTGCCAGTCTGGAAAGGTTCTAGGCTGGCGCACCATAACCACATCGCATCCACACGCAAGGCGGCGATGGGTCGCGCTACAAGCTGGCAAGCAGCAGCAATACCCCGAACATGAACACCGCCACCGCGCTCACCAGTTCGAGCCACCACACAATCGTGGCGGTAAGCGGATTGTCCACCCCGGCAACCCGGCGGGCCAGCCCCTTGGCTGCTACCGCCGCCGTCGCGAGCGCCGCCACGGTGATGGCTGTCCCCGCCCCCATCAGCAGCACCGCCGCTATACCCGCGGCCAGCAGGCCTTGCGACAAGGCAAACACCAGCACCACCAGCGCCCCTGAGCACGGCCGCAGCCCCACGGCCAGCACCACGCTCAATTGCTCGCGCCAATTGCCCACACTCGCCTCGGGCGTGACGATATGGGCATGGTGATGGTGGTCGTGGTCATGCCCATGATGATGCCCATCCGAGTGCAGATGCGTATGTGCCTTATGCGCCAGGTCGCGCGTCTCGCCATGGACGTGGCCCCAGCCAAACACTTTGCGCGCGATCAGCCAGAGCCCCAGCAGCGCCACCATGGCGTAGGACGCGATGCCGATCCAGTTTGCCGCCTCGCCCATGGCGATGCTGGTCACGCCCAGGATTCCTGCGGCAATCAGAACGAATCCAATCGCCACCAAAGACTGCAGCAGCGCCGACAGGACACTCAGCGTTACCCCCCGGCGCAACTGCGTTTCGTTGGCCAGCACATAGGACGAAATAACCACCTTGCCATGGCCCGGTCCTGCCGCGTGGAACACACCATAAAGAAAGCTCAGGCCACCAAGTAGCCAGAAGGCTGTCCCGTCCTGCTTCAAAGAGGCCAGAGCCTCGTTCATGGCGCCATAAAATTCGCGCTGCTGGGTCTGCAGCCAGCCGAAAAACCCGGTGCGCGGCAGGTTCAAGCCAGGCTCCGGTGGAGGACCGCCGAAGGGCAAGGCCGGTGTTGCCGCAGCGACTTGCGTTGCCGCCTCCAGCGCTGATGGAGCCTCCACCTGTTGTGCGGGTGGAAGGCTGCCATCGCAAGTGACGATGATGACCCCCTGCGTGCCCCGCATTGCCGCGGCAAGCTCTGGAGGCAGTTCCGTCACTTCCGAGCCCAGCGCATAGAGCCGGCTCTGCAGCTCCTCGCTCATCTCCACCGGAGCCTGCAGCGCTACGCCGCAGCCCGGCGGTGCATTCTCCAGCACCACGTCGCCAACATCGGCCACGGTGATGGCGACGTAATACTCCGGATCGTACACCCCCAGTTCGAACTGGGCACCGACGGCTTGCGGTTCAACCGCCTCAAGGGAAAACGACAGGGTCGTCCGCTCGTCCGCAAACACCATCTGCTGGTCCCCGGCCGGGGTAAACTGCACCAGATCGTCCTGCTCCCCGGCAAAGGTATAAAATCCGAAGTCGGCGAGGCCGACCATGTTCTCGTCGGCCAGCGGCTGCAGTTCAGCCGGCGCTGTCTGGCCATCGCCATCAGTGTCGAGCCCCTGGACCATCCAGACGGAAAAAGCCTTGTCGAACGTCCACTCGTGCCTGAGCCGGCTGATGGCTCCAGCATCATCGAAAACGACAACCACCTTGGCGTCGATAAAAATGTGCGGATGGGCGGATGCCGCCATCGTGCAGGCGGCAAGACCAAGAGCGGCACCAGCCAAACGGCGCCCCAAGCCATTAATCTTCACGCGCCGCCCCTAATGAATTGGATGGTTCTGAAACCAGTCGACCAGATGATCGATCAGCGCCCGCACCTTGCCCGCCAGGTGCCGCCGGTGCGGATAAACCGCCTGCAGTGTCTGTCCGGTCGGCAAGAATTCGCTCAGCACTGGAACAAGTTCCCCGCTCGCGATCACCGGCTCCGCCAGATAGGAAGGCAATACGACAAAACCGAGGCCCATGCCCGCCGCCTTGCGCGCTGCAAGCGGAGAGTTCACCCGCACGGGTCCGTTTACCGGCACGGAAATGGTTTTGCCATTCTCAACGAAACGCCAGTTCGATTGTCCCTGCAGATTGACGTCGACAATGCAGGGCATGTGCCGCAGTTCCTCGGGATGGCGGGGTGTGCCGTGCCGTGCCAGCAGTTCCGCCGATGCACCGACGACCACATGCATGTCGGCGATCTTGCGCGCGATCAGCGATGAATCGGCCAGGGTCGATATCCGCAATGCCAGGTCGATCCCCTCATCGACCAGGTCGACATAGCGATCCTCCAGCCGCAGATCGAGCATCACCTTGGGATATTTGCGCAGGTAGTCAAAGATAGCTGGCGCGAGCGTGTCCTCACCGAAATTGCGCGGCGCCGAAACCCTGAGCAGCCCGCGCGGTTCGGCCGTCTGGTCGGTGATGGTCGCATCCAGGTCATCGAGCTGTTGCAGCAAGGCGCTGGCCTCTCGATAATAGGCCTCCCCCGCCTCCGTCAGGCTCAGCTTTCGCGTTGTCCGGTTCATCAACCGGACCCCCAGATAGTCCTCCAGATCGGTGACATACTTGCTGAGCAAGGCCTTGGAACGCCCATGCTGGCGGGCCGCCGATGAAAATCCGCCGGCATCAAACACTTGCACAAAGGCGCGGATGCGAGCGAGGTCCTGCGTCATGCTGTTCCGTTCAGGGCATCAACCAGAGGGACGCATAACCCATCCGCATCTTGTGAACAATAAGCGCCCTTGGCCCCCTGTCGATTAACGATAGGATGGGAACAGCAATCGACGCAGGTAAGGAGTTCGGACTATTTTCCCGCTTATGTCCAGGCCGTCGCCCGATTCCACGCTCTACCGGTTGATCGAGGCCGGCCAGCTTGCCCACAAGGCCC
>JAQGJI010000137.1 GCA_028290685.1 Devosia sp.
TCATTGATGGCGATCCTGCCGCCCTTGAGCGTCCGATGCCGTATGGTGGCGCGCCGTTCTTGCTGCATTGCTTCTCTCGACCCTCAGGGCAGTTGCGCAAAGCCGTCCTTGAAGCCGTTCAGCGAAACGGGAATACCAATACCCTCCTCGGGCGTCTTGAACACCACAAAGATCGCGTCTGTTCCATTGGACAGAGTTTCGATCAGGGTAGCATCGAGAACCACTTCGGCCACGCAACCATTGGGCAGGCAACGCACGAAGGCGACCCGGCCCATGTCCTGACCGTCAACATTGAGGCCAAGCCCATTGGGCAGCAGCACCCCAAGAGGCGCCAGGACCCGCAGCAACTGTGCCTCCCGGTCGGCGGTGCGCAGGACAATGACCGACAGGCCGACATTGGGCTGATCTTCAGCCATCACATTCTGGATAATGGCACATTGCTCGGTGCTGGCGCCCGGCGGGGTGTCGCAGCTCATCTGCCAGTCGCCATGCTGGGCGCGCACAGTGCCCTGCGCGAAGCTTGCGCCTCCGGTGATTGCCAGGGCAGCCATCGCCAAGCCGGCGGCCAGATGATGCTTTACGATCCGCTTCACTCTACAACTTCTCCTGGCCGAATCGTGCCGTGGCACGAGCCCCTTAATGCTTCTGACAGGCCCGACGCTGAGTCAACCAAGGCCCGGACACACCGGGAACATGCATGGAAAACTGCGGCAAGGGTGAGGCGGATCGCCCCCATGGGGCGGGACATTGCGACACAGGTGCTTGTAGCGCGCGGCAATAGACTTGGCGTTGGCGATGTGATTTAGCTCCGAGAAGAGTTTTTCGCTCCGCGGTTGAGTCGGGGCGGCGTTTGCTATGCCGCTGTTATGTTCCTCGATCCCGGTGCAGGATGCATCAATTGACGTTATTACGGGGGAATAGAGTGACAGGGCATTTCTTGAAAAGGATCGGAGCCATCTCGGCGGTCGCTCTGGCCCCTGCTCTGGCGGCGGCGCAGGAAGCGCCGGGCTACTCTGTGCCGGGGCAGTTTCATCTGCAGCGGTCCGTTACCCCGATCATGGATTCCATCGTCGTGTTCCACGATGGACTTTTGATGTGGACGATCTCGCTGATCGTGGCCTTTGTTCTGGTGCTTTTGCTCTGGGTTGCCTGGCGCTACAACGCCAAGCGCAACCCTACGCCTGCAGCCTTCACCCATAATACGATGGTGGAAATTCTCTGGACGGTGCTCCCGATCGTCATCCTGATCGTTATCGCCATCCCGTCCTTTGGCGTGCTGAGCGATCAGTTGACGACGCCGGACGGGGAGCGGAAATATCTGGGCTCCAACATCTTTTCATTCGGCGACATCGAGGTTCCGGCTGCTGAGCTGACCGTCAAGGTGACAGGCCAGCAATGGTACTGGGACTATGAGTATGTCGACCAGGGCCTGCTTTTTACATCGGTGATGCTGCAGGAAGGCGACCGGCAGGCCAGCAAGCCAAACCAGCCTCGCCTGCTCGCCGTCGACAATGAGCTCGTCGTACCGGTGGATACCACGGTTCGCCTGCAGGTGACCTCCGATCCAACCGGTGTCATCCACGCTTTTGCGGTGCCGTCTTTCGGCGTCAGGATGGACGCCGTGCCCGGCCGCCTGAACGAGACATGGTTCAACTCGCGCGAGACCGGGCTGTTCTATGGCCAGTGTTCGGAGCTGTGCGGCAAGGACCATGCCTTCATGCCGATCGCGGTGCGCGTCGTCACCAAGGATGAGTTTGCAAACTTCATTGCGGCTTTTGAAGCGGGCGACTACCAAGCCGCCAATGCCACGCTCGCGGCCGTGCAGTAAGCACGCGTCGCAGGGGATAGTTTATTATGACTGATGCAGTGAATCTCGAAGCCCACGCCACCGGCCATGACGCGGCGTCTCACCACCATGAACCGACCGGCTGGCGCCGCTGGGTCTATTCGACCAATCACAAAGATATCGGCGTGATGTATCTGATTTTCTCGATTGTTACCGGGATCATCGGGGGCCTGCTGTCCGGCGTGATGCGCATGGAGCTGCAGGAGCCGGGTATTCAGATTTTCCACGGCCTGGCCAATATGGTCTATGGCCTGGGCGGGCCTGAAAACGCCATCGATGCCGGCAAGCACATGTACAATGTGTTCACCACGGCGCACGCGCTGATCATGGTGTTCTTCGTGGTCATGCCCGCAACCATGGGCGGTTTTGCCAATTATTTCGCGCCCCTGATGATCGGTGCGCCTGACACGGCCTTTCCGCGTATCAACAACATCGCGTTCTGGCTCCTGCCGCCGGCCTTTATTCTGCTGCTGATCTCGCTGTTTGTTCCTGGCGGCAGTGGCGCACTTGAAAACGGCTTTGGTGGCGGCTGGACGATCTATCCACCGCTTTCCACAACCGGTCACCCCGGGCCTGCCATGGATTTCGCGATCCTGGCGCTCCATGTGGCCGGCGTGTCGTCCATTTTGGGTGCGATCAATCTCATCACCACCATTTTCAACATGCGCGCTCCGGGCATGACGATGCACAAGATGCCGCTGTTTGCCTGGTCCGTCCTGGTCACGGCGTTCCTGTTGCTGCTGGCACTGCCTGTGCTTGCCGGCGCCATCACCATGTTGCTGACCGATCGCAATTTCGGCACCGCCTTCTTCAAGCCCGACCAGGGCGGCGATCCGATCTTGTTCCAGCATCTGTTCTGGTTTTTCGGGCACCCTGAAGTCTATATCATGATCCTGCCGGGCTTCGGGATTGTCAGTCACATCGTCTCCACCTTCAGCCGCAAGCCTATCTTTGGCTACATGGCTATGGCTTATGCCATGGTCGCCATCGGCTTCGTCGGGTTCGTGGTGTGGGCACACCACATGTATACCACTGGCCTCAGCCTTGATGTGCAGCGTTACTTCGTGGCGGCCACCATGGTCATCGCGGTACCTACAGGGGTCAAGATTTTCTCCTGGATCGCCACCATGTGGGGCGGCTCCATCAGCTTCAAGACCCCCATGCTGTGGGCGATCGGCTTCATCTTCCTGTTCACCGTTGGTGGCGTGACGGGCGTAGTGCTGGCCAATGCCGCAGCCGACCGGGCCTTGCATGACACCTATTACGTGGTCGCTCACTTCCACTATGTGCTTTCGCTCGGTGCCGTGTTCTCGATCTTTGCTGGCTGGTACTACTGGTATCCCAAGATTACCGGCTGGATGTTCTCGGAATTCCTGGGCAAGCTGCACTTCTGGGTCATGTTCGTCGGCGTGAACCTGATCTTCTTCCCGCAGCACTTCCTGGGTCTGGCGGGGATGCCGCGCCGTTACATCGATTATCCCGACGCGTTCGGGCTGTGGAACCGCGTGTCGTCCATCGGCTACTACATCACCTTTGTCGCCATGATCATCTTCTTTTACGCCATGTGGGAGGCTCAAAAGAAGAAGCGCCCGGCAGGTGATAATCCGTGGGGCGCAGGGGCCACAACGCTGGAGTGGACGCTGACCTCCCCGCCACCGTTCCACCAGTTTACGACCTTGCCGAAAATGGATTCGACCAGCGCCCACTAGGGTCTGGGTCATACCGAAGGGCCGCGCCCGCGCGGTCCGGAATAATTTGAAGGCGTACCAGTGGCTTTGATTGACGACACCAGAAACGCAGGAATGATGACGGGCGAGGCTCGGGTCGAGGATTACCTCGCCTTGCTCAAGCCATCAGTCATGCAATTGGTGGTTTTTACCGCCATTGTCGGCCTGCTGGTTGCACCGGGAGCTATCAATCCGCTCGTCGGTATCATCGCCGTGCTCTGCATCGCCATCGGGGCAGGCGGGTCGGCCGCCCTCAACATGTGGTACGATAGCGATATCGATGCCGTGATGAGCCGGACCATCAACCGGCCCATCCCCTCGGGCCGGATGTCGCGCGAGGAAGCGCTGGTCTTTGGCCTTGTACTGTCGGGCTTCTCCGTCGCGCTTCTGGGCCTTGCCACCAATTGGGTGGCGGCTGGCCTGCTGGGCTTCACCATCTTCTTTTACGTTGTCATATACACAATGTGGCTGAAGCGCCGCACGCCGCAGAACATCGTTATCGGGGGCGCTGCCGGAGCTTTCCCGCCCATGGTGGGCTGGGCAGCGGTAACGGGTAGCGTCAGCATCGAGAGCGTCGTGCTGTTTCTGATCATCTTCTTGTGGACCCCGCCCCATTTCTGGGCGCTGGCGCTCTACAAGCAAAGCGACTATGGCGCAGCGGGCGTTCCGATGATGCCCAATGTCGTGGGTAATGCCTCCACCAAGCTGCAGATTTTCGTTTATACTCTCGTTCTGGCGGCTTCAGCCATGCTGCCGGTCGTCCTGGGCTTTTCCGGCATGGTTTATTCGGCCGTCGCCGTCGTGACCGGTCTGTCGTTCATCCTCCTGGCCTGGCGCCTCCTGCGCACAGGGGAGGAGGTGGCGATGCGCAAGTCGGCACGGATACTGTTCAACTACTCGCTGAGCTATTTGTTTGTCGTGTTCTTCGCCTACCTGGCTGACAATATTTTGGCCCGGTTCGGAGGCTTTGTCTGATGAGCGGGCCCGACCAAATTCGCGCCGACACACCTGAACAGGCGGCCGCCCGTGCGCGGATCCGTCGTCGGCGTTCGATCGCCTTAGCTATCGCCCTGGCGCTTTTCGCCGTCATCTTTTACACGCTGACCATCGTCAAGATGGGTCCGGCTTTGTTTGATCGTTCGCTCTGATGTCCGACTTCAGTGATTCACGCCTGGGTGCCGCAACAGCCACGCGCAACAAGCGGGTGGCCC
>JAQGJI010000174.1 GCA_028290685.1 Devosia sp.
GAGTTCCGCCAGAAGCGCCAGCCCGTCATCGTCGGACGCGCTGTTGCTTTTGTCAGGTTCGGAGGAACGCATGGCCTCGATCCACAAAATGAAGATGCACTATCACGGACAACCAGCCGCAGGGCAAGTTTGCCAGAGAGGCGCCAGCACGTTGGGTCTCTCAAGGTTGGGCCTGGATTTTTGGCTATCCGGCGTTTGCACCTGACGGTTCCGCATCAGCCCGCGTGCGTCCATCATGGTGTCGGTTACGTCGGGTGGCTGGCGCTTTACCGAAGAACGGGCAAAGCGCCACAAGTCCAGTTAGCGCCGCCCTGGCACGTAGGCCAGCGAGGCGGTGTAGAATTCCACGAGCCGATCGATGCGTGCTTCCTCGACGATGGTCACCATCGGGGTGCCCAGCCGGCCTGAAGGATCAACCACGGTCATGCCCCGCGTGATGCCAGGCGCCAATGCCACGTCCATCGATGCGCGCAGCGACTTGGTCACGATGGAAGGATCAATCACCACCGCTGCCGCGAATGGATCGACGAAGCGGAACACATCGCCGCCCCCGTAGCTGGCATTGGTCTGGCGAGCGTGGTCGGCCAGCGCTTTGGAAAACGCCTTCTCGGGTCCCGCCGCAACCTTGAGCAGCGCCGCGTCGACGTCGGCCCCGCTCATATTGTGGGATACGCACGGCTCCCAAGGCACGACGACGATATCGAGGTCGGCCGAAAACACGATCGAGGCCGCTTCAGGGTCCGCAAAGATATTGAACTCGGCGGCCGGGGTGGTGTTGCCGCGGCCGTAAACCGTTGCCCCCATGATGGTGAGCTGGCCAATGCCGTTGATGATGGCAGGCTCAAGCCTAAGTGCCAACGCCAGATTGGTCAGCGGACCGATCATCAGAAAATCGATCTTTTCACCACGCCCGCCTGCCTCGCGGAAAGTTTGCCGCAAGAACCCGATCGCGTCCTGGCTGGCCGGGGATGCATTCTCCAATGGTCGCGGCGCACCGCCCAGCCCATCTTCGCCATGGATGTATTTGGCGTCGATGATTTTTTGCGTCAGGGGCCGGTCGGCCCCCTTGTGCACCGGAACGCCGGCACCGGCAATCGCCAGCGTGGACAGGATGTTGCGTGTCGCCGCGTCAAGACCCACATTGCCGAACACGGTGGTAATCGCATCGGGGGTGCGGCCATTGGCGATGAGCATCAACAGGGCCTGCGCATCGTCGACGCCCCCGTCAGTGTCCAGAATAAGTCGGTTGTTCGCCAAAGCAGTGGCCTCTCGTGTTGGTTGAACCGGTCAGCCTGCTGCTGCCGGAAATGTCTGGCTCGACCCGATGACATCATAAGCCGGCGCTTGCAAGTGGCCGGCGTGGATGCATGGTTTGTCAGGGCAACGGTGGGGTTGGGACGGTCCGCTACCAAATGGGCGGGTTGATGACCTGCCGCCCCGCCCGAAGCACTCAATCCGGAAATACGCGAACCCTGTCGCGCAGGCGAAACCGTCGAGTGCATGTATGAACCCACCCGCTCGCCGCTGGTAGCCGGGCGTTCCGGACCGTCGCGGCGTTGCAACGCTCACCTGCGCCCACGAGCGCTGGTTTTGGTTGCCTCTCGCTTCTTGGGCCTGAGGGTTTGGTGAACGTTGCCCCCGGGCCAGTCCCGCCCTGCCGACTGGCAAAGTGCGCTACGAATCCGATGGACAAATTTGACCATCTGGTCAAAACTATTTTCAGGGATCGGGGAGGAAGACGTGCGCTTCGGATACAAGGCCTCGGCAGAGCAGTTCGCGCCCAACACTTTGCTTCGGTTCGGGATCGAGGCCGAACAGGCCGGCTTCGATTCCGTCTGGGTCAGCGACCATTTCCAGCCCTGGAAACATACCGACGGCCACGCGCCTTTTGCCCCGGCCTGGATGGCGGCGCTTCTGGCCAGGACCGAGCGCGTCGTCGTCGGCACCTCCGTGCTCACCCCCACCTTCCGCCTCCATCCCTCGGTCGTTGCCCATGCCTTTGGCACCTTGGGCGCAATGTTCCCCGGCCGCGTCATTCTCGGCGTCGGCACCGGTGAATCCCTCAACGAAGTGCCCTCCACCGGCATGGCCTGGCCCGAACTCAAGGAACGCTCCGCCCGCCTGCGCGAGGCGGTGGCCTTGATCCGGCGTTTGTGGAGCGAGGAGCGCGTCAGTTTCGAGGGCGAGTACTACAAGACGCAGAACGCTACGATATACGACAAGCCAGACCAGATGGTGCCGATCTATCTGGCCGCCGGCGGTCCGCTCAACGCCAAATATGCCGGCCGTGCTGGCGACGGCTTCATCTGCACATCGGGCAAGGGCGCCGAGCTTTACGTCGATCAGTTGCTGCCCAATGTCGCCCTTGGACGTTCGGAGTCCGACCTTGCCGGCAAGCCGTTCGAGCGCATGATAGAGGTCAAGGTTTCGTTCGACACCGACCATGAGCGCGCGCTCAACGACACACGAAGCTGGGCGGCGCTTTCCCTCAGCGCCGAGGAAAAGCATTCCATCGAAGACCCCGAGGAAATGGAGCGCCTGGCCGCCCAGTTGCCGATTGAGCGCATCGCCAAGCGCTGGATCGTGTCGAGCGATCCCGAGGAGCACGTCCGGGCGATCAAGGCCTATATCGACTATGGCTTCGATCATCTGGTGTTCCACGCACCGGGCGACGACCAGAGCCGGTTTGTGTCGCTGTATTCCCAGCACATCCTGCCCCGGCTGCACGCCATCGCAGCCGAGCGGCAAGGCTGACGAGCACATCATGGCTACACCGCGTTTCACAGTTTGGGGCGTAACGGGACTGCCGGAAATTGCCGCCGACGATGATCTGGTGGCCCTTATTGGCGACGCCGTCGACCGCCAGGCCGCCGGCGAGCCGGATGACAGGCTGCAGGATGGCGATATTCTGGTGGTCACGAGCAAGATTGTGTCCAAGGCCGAAGGACGACAGGTGCCGGCCGCTGACCGGGAAAAGGCCATTGCCCAGGATACCGTCCGGATCGTTGCCGAGCGTGTGCATCCAGGGGGCGTCACGCAAATCGTCGAGACCCACCACGGCCTGATCATGGCCGCGGCAGGCATTGACACCTCCAACGTCCCCGACGGCATCGCGCTGCGCCTGCCGGAGGACCCTGACCGGTCGGCGCACAGCTTGTGCGCAGGCTTGCGAAATCGCTTCAGCGTCAAACTGGGGCTCATCATCACCGATACGCTGGGCCGCCCCTGGCGCGTTGGCCAGACCGATGTCGCCATCGGGGCGGCGGGCGTGCTCGTAAGCGACGATCTGCGCGGCGGTGTCGACGCCAATGGCCGCCCCCTGCAGGTCACCATCACCGTGCTTGCCGACGAACTGGCTGGAGCGGCGGATCTGGTCAAGGGCAAGGCCAGCGGGATCCCCGTTGCCGTAGTGCGTGGCCTTGCGCGCCTGGTCACCGATCTTGATGCGCCCGGCGCGCGCACGCTGGTGCGCTCGGTCGATGAAGACATGTTCCGCTTCGGCTCTGCCGAAGCCTATCGCCTGGGCTATGACGCAGCCCTCGCCGAGCGGCGCGACGGCGGGCAGTCGCCAACAAAACGCCATGAGCAGCATCAGGATTAAATCATGCACATGTTTGCCCGCCTTGCCGTCTTGAGCTTTGCAGCGCTCGCCTTCACCCCCGCCCATGCTCAGACCACTTATCCCCTGGCCGTCGAAAACTGCGGCTTTTCCCTTGAACTGACGGCCCCGCCCCGGCGCGTCGTCACCATCAAGTCAACTGCGACCGAGATGCTGCTGGCCCTTGGCCTGGGCGACACAATCGTTGGGGTCGGCTTTCAGGACGCTCCCGTGCCCCCGCAATGGGCGATGGACCTCCCAGTTCTTTCCGACAAACTTCCCTCCCAGGAAGTCGTGCTCGCGACGGAGCCGGACTTTGTTTACGCCGGCTGGGAGAGCAATTTCGCCGCCGATGGCGCAGGCGAACGGCCAACGCTGTCCGCGCTCGGGATTGCCAGCTATGTTGCCCCTGCCGCGTGCCGCAGCATCAAACCTGCCAAGCTCACCTTTGACGGGCTGTTCGCCCAGATTGCCGAAATCGGCACGATCTTTGATGCCGAGGAGGCTGCCGATACGCTGATCGTGGAACAAAAGGCGCAACTGGCAAGTGTCACCCCCGATCCGCGCGGCCTCACCGCGCTCTGGTATTCCTCTGGCACCAAGGCCCCCTATGTGGGGGCCGGCAGCAATGCGCCTGCCATGATGATGGAGGCGCTGGGCCTTGATAACATCATGGCTGGTCAGGACGATGGCTGGATTTCGGCAAGCTGGGAGGCCATTGTCGATGCCAATCCGAACGTGATCATCCTTGTCGATGCCAGCTGGAACTCGGCCCAGCAAAAGAAAACGCTTCTGGCCGAGAACCCCATCACCAGCCGGCTCGATGCGGTGATCAACCAGCGTTATCTTGTGGTGCCTTTCCCGGCCTCCGAGGCCGGCGTGCGCAATGCAGGCGCCGTGGTCGACATGGCGGCACAGCTCGCGGCACTCGACTTTGCCCCGTGACGCAAGATGGCCAGCCGACGCTTTGGACGCTTGGACTAGCGCTTTGGATACTGCTCCTGGCCAGCGCCGTTCTGGCCGTGGTTTTCGGCCCTGCCAATATCGCCCCGTTCGAAGTGTGGCAAACCATAGCCCATCATCTGGGCTTTGCTGCCGGCGACCCGGTGTCCCGCCTGCGTGACGCAATCATCTGGGATTTGCGCGTCCCGCGCGTGCTGGTTGCCGCGGGGATCGGTGCTGGCCTTGCGCTTTGTGGGGCGGTCATGCAGGCGCTGACACGCAATCCCCTCGCCGATCCCTACCTGCTGGGGCTTTCGGCCGGAGCGTCACTGGGCGCTGTCGTGTTCCTGCTCGCCGGCGCAACCTTTCTGATGCCGCTGGGCGCCTTCATGGGCTCGGGCGCTGCGATGGCATTGACGCTGCTGGTCACCCAGGCCCTGGGTGGCGCCAGCCCTGCCCGCGCCGTCCTGGCAGGTATTGCGATTTCGGCGCTCGCGGCGGCCGCCACCTCGTTCCTCATCTTCTGGTCGGCAACGGGCGACTCCTACCGTGAAATCCTCAGCTGGCTCATGGGATCGCTCAGCGGCGCCCTCTGGAGCGATGCGCTGCTGGTGCTGGCTGCAGTTATCCTTCTGGGCCTTCCCGTGCTCCTGTCCGGCCGCTCGCTCGATGCCTTTGCCTTTGGCGACAACGCCGCTGCCAGCCTCGGCGTCGATGTTGCGCGGCTGCGCTGGCTGTTGCTGGGCGGCACGGCGCTGTTGACCGGCGTCCTTGTGTCCATTGGTGGCGCCATCGGCTTTGTCGGGCTTATCGTGCCCCATGTCGTTCGCCTCCTGTTTGGCTCGCGCCACCGCATGCTCCTGCCGCTGTCCATGCTGCTCGGGGCCATCTTCATGATCTGGTCCGACACGGCCGCGAGAAGCCTTTTCGCACCGCGTGAACTGCCCGTCGGTATCATAACGGCGCTGCTGGGCGCGCCGATCTTCATCCTCGTGCTGCTGCGCTACAGGCGCATGACGTGAGCGGGCTTGTCATCTCGGGGGCCAGCGTTGTCACCGGCAGCCGGACCATCCTGGACGCCGTCAACCTCACCGCCCGAACCGGGCAGCTGACAGGGCTCATCGGCCCGAACGGGGCCGGCAAATCCACCCTCATGCGAGCGAGCCTTGGCCTGCAGCCGCTTTCCAGCGGCAACATCAGCTTTGATGGCACGGACCTGTCCACCCTGTCGCGGCGCGACC
>JAQGJI010000183.1 GCA_028290685.1 Devosia sp.
GCACCCGCTACGACATCTTTGGCAGCGGCGGCGCTGAACGGGCCGCAGGCGCCCTGGGCATGCCATTCCTGGGCGCCATCCCGCTGGTCATGTCCATTCGCGAGGGCTCCGATGCAGGCCGCCCTCCCGTTGAGGCCTCCCCGCAGGGGCCTGAAGCCGATGCCTTCCGTGCCATCGCGCGCCAAATTCTGGTGAACACGCCCCGCTTGCGGAACTGAGTTGATATCGGAACATTAAGAGAACAACCAAACGAGGTTCCTGATGTCCGCAAACAATCCCAAAGTCGCCGATACGCCGAATTCCAATACCGAAAAAGACCCCGATGACTGGACGACCGGGGACGAGCCCATGACCGGCGCGCAAGCTTCCTATCTCAAGACCCTGAGCGAGCAAGCCCATGACAGCGCCAGCTTTGCCGACGATCTGTCCAAGGCCGAGGCCTCCAAGCGCATCGATGCGCTGCGGCAAAAACTGGGTCTTTGAGCGTCTGGAGGGGTTGCCCTTTTCCGGCCCGGCTGCAAACAGATAGGGCGCAGCGACGAGCCAGGAGAATGCCATGTCCACCCTCACCACGATGACTGATCAGCGGCACGAGTTTCATGCCAATGTCGATCCCGATTGGTGGCGTGGCGCGGTGATCTACCAGATTTATCCGCGCTCGTTCCAGGACCAGAACGGGGATGGGATTGGCGATCTCACCGGGATCACCAGCCGTCTCGACTACGTCGCCGATCTGGGTGTGGACGCAATCTGGCTGTCGCCGGTGTTCACCTCGCCGATGAAGGATTTCGGGTACGACGTTTCCAACTATCGCGACATCGATCCAAGCTTCGGCACGCTGGAAGATTTCGACAATCTGGTGCGCAAGGCCCATTCGCTAGGCCTCAAGGTCATCATCGACCAGGTGATCTCCCACTCATCGGACCGCCATGCCTGGTTCTCCGAAAGCCGGCAATCCAAAACCAACGAGCGCGCCGACTGGTATGTCTGGGCCGATGCCAAACCCGATGGCACCCCGCCCAACAATTGGCTATCCATCTTTGGCGGCTCCGCCTGGCATTGGGACAGCCGCCGCATGCAGTATTATCTGCACAACTTCCTGGTTTCCCAACCCGATTTGAACTTCCACAATCGGGCCGTGCAGGATGCCCTGCTCAGCGAAATGCGCTTCTGGCTGGAGCGGGGCGTGGATGGCTTCCGCCTGGATACGGTGAACTTCTACTTCCACTCCGAAGGGCTCGAGAGCAATCCGGTCGTCAAGCCGGAGGATTTCAACGCCTCCACGGCCCCGGCCGTGAATCCCTATAATTTCCAGGAACATCTCTACGACAAGTCCCAGCCCGAAAACCTGGCCTTCCTGACGCGGCTGCGGGCATTGCTTGATGAATATCCCGGCCGCACCACGGTTGGCGAAATTGGCGACAGCCAGCACCAGCTGGAAATCATGGCCCAATACACTTCGGGCGATGATCACCTGCACATGGCCTATACTTTCGATTATCTCGGCGGCGAATTTTCTGCCGAACATTTCCGCAAATCGATCAAGGCCACCGAGTCAGCAGCGCCCGATGGCTGGATTTGCCTGGCCTTTTCCAATCACGACGTGGTGCGCCACGTCAGCCGCTGGTCGAGCCATGGGCAGGAGGCCGCCTTCACGCGCCTTGCCGTCACGCTGATCCTGTCCATGCGCGGTTCAGTCTGCCTTTATCAGGGCGAAGAACTGGGTCTCAAGGAAGCCGAGTTGTCCTTCGCCGATCTGGTGGATCCCTATGGCATCGAGTTCTGGCCAGAGTTCAAGGGCCGAGACGGCTGCCGCACGCCGATGGTCTGGCAGGCTCACGTGCGCAACGGCGCGTTTTCGACTGCCGAGCGCACCTGGCTGCCCGTGCCTGCCGAACACCTGACCCGAGCGGTGGACACGCAAGACAATGTGGAGGGCTCGGTACTCGAATTCTACCGCGCCGTGCTGGCCTTCCGTCGCGGCCACCCGGCCCTGGCCAAGGGCAGCATCACACTGCTCGATGCGCCCGACAATGTGCTCGCCTTTGTCCGCGAACAGGACGAGGAGCGGTTGCTGTGCGTGTTCAACATGAGCGCCACCAGTGTTGAGTACAACATACCGCCTGAAATGGCGCCCACCGATGCGGGCTGCCCCGGCGTCACTGCAGCGCCCATCGATGGGGAACTCGATCTGGAACCGTTCGGATCCTATATCGGCATGCTCTAGCCGGGCCCGGCGGCTCCCACCCTTCCAGCCACCATCGCTGAAGCCGTAAACCGGAACGCCGGTCGGGCCGGGTGTCGTTTGGCGGAACCAAATCACGTGACGTGACTTCCCGTCAGGTTCTCTGGGAGGAAACGACATGAAATCTCTGTTCGCATCCCTGGCCGTTGTCGCCGGGGCGCTTTCTGCTGCCGGGCCAGCCATGGCCCAGTCAGACTTCCCCAACCAGCCGGTCAACATGGTGGTCCCGTTTGCCGCGGGCGGCTCCACCGATCTGGTCGGCCGCATCGTGGCGGAGGCCATGAGCGCGCAGCTGGGCCAGCAGGTTCTGGTGGTCAACCAGGCTGGCGCCGGCGGCGTGCTGGGCGCCACCGCCGTGGCAGACGCCGCTCCCGATGGCTATACGATCCTGATGGGCACCATCGCCACCCACGCGCTCAGCGCCTCGCTTTACGAAACTCCGCCGTTTGATCCATCCGCAGACTTCGCCCCCATTTCGCTGCTGGTCACCGTGCCCAACGTGCTCCTGGTCAATCCCGAATTTCCCGCCAACACCGTCCAGGAACTGATCGACAAGCTCAAGGCGGAGCCCGAAACCCACGCCTATGCGTCATCGGGCAATGGTACGCCGCTGCATCTGTCGGGCGAACTGTTCAAGTCCATGACCGGGACGGAAATGGTCCATGTTCCCTATCAGGGCTCGGGTCCCGCCCTGGTCGATGCCCTTTCGGGCGCCGTTCCCATCATCTTTGACAACTTGCCCTCCGCCACCGAGCACATGCGGGCAGGCACGCTGCGTCCTCTTGCCGTGACCACGCTGGAGCGCGCCGCCAGCTTCCCCGACATCCCCACCATGGATGAAGCGGGCGTGCCCGGCTACGAGACCAACACCTGGAACGCTCTCTTTGCCCCTGCCGGAACGCCCCCTGAAGTGGTTGCCCGGCTCAACGAGGCGGCAGTTGCGGCAGTCAGCGATCCGGCTGTCGCTGAGCGCCTCGCCGGCGTAGGCGCCATCGTCGTGGGGTCGACATCGAAAGAACTGGCCGCCCACGTGTCCAGCGAAGTCGCCCGCTGGAAGCCGGTTGTCGAAGCTGCCGGGGTCAGCATTCAGTAAAACCTGCGCGCCGCATCTGCCGACCACTCCCTCCCTTGTTTGAAGGGAGTGGTCGCTCTGGTATCACGGCGTTCTTGTTTGTATCGTGCCCATCATAAGCGTCTTGAGTAAACCCTGCTCCTCGTGAGGTGAAGGTCGGGTGAGCGCAACTCACCCGATCTCGGGCAGCCGTGCCGCGACCAATTCACGCGTTAGCCGGTGCTTGGGCCGCTCGAAAATGGCCTCCGGCTCACCTTCCTCGACAATCCTGCCGGCTTCCATCACCAGCACCCGGTCTGCGATGGCGCGCACCATGTCCAG
>JAQGJI010000233.1 GCA_028290685.1 Devosia sp.
CTACGAGGACCCGTTCCGCATCGAACTCGATGCCTTTTACGACAGCGTCAGCACCGGCAAGCCCAACCGCACGACGCTTGCGGACTCGCTGCTGGATCTGGAGCTGTTTGGCGAGGTGGCACGCCACTTCTGAGGCTGCGCGGCCCGGGCGTGACCGGTTGCAGACATGGCTGGCTGGTACAGCATCCAGCAAGCCAGGTTCACCTCTGCCCCAAGAGCCCCCTCGGCTCGCGTCCTGAAGCGTGTCGCGTCGATTCATCCTTGCGCCCGGCCGCCCTCGGGCTTGCACAGTGGGGCAGTAGTCCCTGGGTCAAGCCCAAAGCCGGCGTGGTGATGGGTGCGACGTTCAAGCAAAAACGGCGCGACATGGGGCCAGTTGAACGCACCGCGCCATAGCGGTCCCACCCATGCGCGACCCGCTCCTAGCTCTGCTGCGGTTCGCTGGCGAAAAAGCTGAGCGTGTAATTGTCCAGCGTACCGGGCAGCCGCCGGGGCGACAGGCGCTCGGGCTGAGCAAGGCGCAGGCTGGTCTGCCCCAGCAGCCGCCGCAGGGCAAGGGTTGCAACCATGGGGACGAAATGGGCCGCCGGGCACACCACCGGCCCATGACTGAAGGGAACCAGGGCAAGGTCCGGCCGGGAAATGCCACCGGCCCACAAGCCGGGATCAAAGCTGTGCGCCTGGGGCAGTGTTTCGTCGTCGCGGTGAAAGAACGGGGCAAAGATGATGATGTGGGTGGCGCCATCCAGATGCCCCTCGGCCCATTGCACCCGCTGCGTCGTTTCGCGCAGGATCACCGGCGTGGTGGGCCACAGCCGCAGCGCCTCAAGGTAACAGGATTTGAGAAATGCCAGCCGGGGCGCAATCTCGTTCCGGGTCGCGGCAAATTCCTCGCGCACCTTGTGCCCGGCGTCGGGATGGGCGGAAAGCAGGGCCAAGGTCCTGAAGCCGGCCATGGCGCCGGGGTCGAAGGCAAACAGGTACTGGGGCAGTTGGTGGTTGGGTTTCTGGCTGGGGTGCGTCCATGCCGCTGCCATGCGCCCGGCGAGGCTGCCGGGCTGCGCACGCTCCACATAATCCTGCAGGCGCTGGAGCAGCACGTCGCGGCTGGCATGATCCTTGCGCCGCAAAAACGCGTAATTGCCCCGGTAGCGCAGATCCTGGAGCATATCGGTGAGTTCGCTGTCGTCGCGGGCTGCGTCGCCCAGCACGATGCGCCTGACCATCCGGAACCAGCCGGTGAAGAACCCGTCCCAATCGAGCACGCCCTGGCTCTTGGCCTGCCCTGCCACCAGGTCCATTTCTTCGGCAATCACCCCGGCCAGCTGCTCCGCCAGCGAATGCATCTCGCAGCCGGTTTCGAGCGTCTGCTCGTTGAGCCTGCGCCGCGTGGTTCGCTCGGGCCCGTGGGAGGCCAGCACTGCCGCAGGCTCGAAATGGCCCAGCGCGGCACGCTTTTCCAGGGTTGCGGCCTTGAACGGTTCGGGCGAGCCTTCCAGGACCGCTGTCACGTCGTCGCGCGCGAGCAGGACGGCCTGTGGGCGGAACGGAATGGGGAGCACCAGGGGACCCGGGCCATACTTGGCACGAAGGGCCTGCAGCCGCTTGACTGCCTTGTCATCGAGGTGATTGCGCTCGGCAAAACCGACGAACTTGCGGCGCCTGATCAACGGACCCTTTGCCAGGGTGGGAAGAACCACATCCTTCAGGACCGCAAGCGTATCGGCCAAACTGGCCCGGCAGACCTTGTGCGGGGAGGCTATCGATGTTGCTGGTTGTGAGCCCATAGGTTCCATCCTCGGCTGGCCAGGCAGTCCGGTTGATCCCCCTCGGGGGGACAAGCGGGCGCAGGCGTGCGCACTGTGCGGCAATGTCCGGGGCGCCGCGCGGTTCCCTGCCCCCCGTTCGATCCGGACCGGCGCCTTCGGGGTATTGATCGGCAGCGCGGCTTGAACCGTGCTAGGGAGCAATCAGCCGACGAACCCCTGGCGCACAGCCTGGCGGGCAAGCTCCGCCTTGCCCAGAATGGCCTGCTTGTCCAGGCTCACCAGGGTGCTGGCAGCAACGATTTCGGCAATGGCATCGAGTTGCTGGAGCAGCACATCGCGCTGTTCGCGGGTGTGCGCCCTTGCTGCTATCCTGGCGATGGCCTCGCTCAGGTGGATCAGAACAATGGGTTTTTCGGCAGCGCTCTGCCGGATCTGGTTGAACGACGCCCCGATAATGGCGGCATAGCTCGTTCCGGGGCACACGACCCGAACCGTTCCGTTTCGGTCCCTGACCTGGCCATCGGGCAGATCGAGCTCGCCAAGCCTGATCAAGGAAGCGGAAAGCCGGTTGACGACAGCGATGGCGGTATAGGGATCGTTGATCGCGGGCGACAAGGCGCGAACGGCAATCTCCACCAGGTGGCGGATGGCGAATTCAGGGTCCTGGGTGGGGGTCCGCATGCGCCCGATGATGACTGCGCCCTGGATAACGTGCTCCACCTGGGGGCTACAGTCCGAGCCGGGATAAACCGCAATTCCCATAGTGCCCGGCACCACATAATCTCCTGGCGCCGCCGACAGCCTGATGACCAGCTTGCCGGCCTGGGCGATATCGATCAGGCGCTCGAATTCGATCGCCTCGATGTAGCCGGCGCGCTTGAATCCGAACCGGCTGGCGCGTGCATCGAGATCAGGAGGGACAATCGCGGCAGGAGCGGCCTGCTTGCCGTCGCGGGGATGAAGGGTGTCCAGAACCTCGTCCAACTCTCTGCCCACGCGCTCGATGATGGTTTCCGCCACAATGGAGCGGCCCAGGAAATGGAGGAACATGATCAGCAGACAAAGACTGGCCAAAACCAGGCCCAAGCCAGTGCTGACGCTGAAGAAAGCCTGCTGCTCTTGGGACGCGCGGGCCCCAATCCCTCCCAGAACAGCCAGGCAGTAGACGCTGGTCATCACGAAGGTTCCCAGCACGAACTGGGTTTGCGGACTGGCCATGAAATTGCGGACAAGGCGCGGACCGAACTGGTTGGCGGCAAGCGTGAGGACCACTATGGTGATGGAAAACACCAGGCTGGTCATGGTGACCATCGAGGCCAGCAAGGTGGCCATGACATCGCGCGCGTTGTCCGGGGTGCTCACATAAACCAGGGACGGCAACTCCCCCGGCGCGGAAGCGGAGAGCCGGTGGTCTGCCAGGCGGCTTAGCCAGGCCAGGAGCGGGGCCAGAACAACCAATACTGCGGGTACGAACCACAGGCTGGTGCGCAGATTCTCCCATGCCACCTGCGCCTGCTGGCGGCTGAAGGGCCGAGCCGGCAATGCCCGATGCTGTTGGTTACCGTGTTGAATCACGCGCGCTCCCTTTGATCGTCAAGAACCGGTTGCGGTCA
>JAQGJI010000005.1 GCA_028290685.1 Devosia sp.
GCATGTGCTTGAAGCATCGCTTCCGAGCGGTGCAAGTTCCACATGGCATAAGGGCGATCGAGCTCGTGCTGGCTGGATGCTGAAATGTGAGGCAAGCGGGAGCCGAGAGCCAAATGGCGGTACTTCTCGGCGGTCCCGCGCGGTTTCCAAAGCCAGCTCAGCATCATCCACGTTACCAAGTCCTGATCGCCACCCCTGCCGCCGACGCGGTGCTTCTGGAACAGGCTGCGGCTGCGATATCGCAGGTACTGCTTGAACAAGGTATCATCGACAACGATGACGCCACCGGCGAGCCGGAGCCGCTGCGACATAACTCGAGAATAGCCACTATCGGCTGCCCACGCGGGCAGAGCGACGGCATGATCCTGCAGAGCCGCGAACGCCTGCCGGGGACGCTGCTGCCGATGGGTATGGGCAGGTGTTGAAGGCGGTCGAGATGGACGGGAGCGATGTTCAGCCGCCTGCCGGCAGACGCAAGGCGGTGCATGTCGGTCGGGAAGCCAGCGGCCGCCCGGAGGCGGCCGCTGCGCTCAGCGTTAGCGCTTATTCCGGCTGCTGGTCCTTGCCGGTGTAAACTTCGTCGACCCAGTATTGATCGCGGCGGTCAAAGCCGTTGAACGGGGTCAGCGACGCCTGGGTGTAGGCGCCCATCAGGCCAAACTCGATCCAGTCGTCTTCGTCGATATCGGCTGGCAGGGTAAAGACTTGCGGCAGGACATCGTAGCTGTCGCAGGTGGGACCCCAGATGGTGAACTCGGAAAAATCCTGGTCATTGTCATGCACGCGGGCGCCGCGCCAGACGCGAACCGGCGGGGTGAAGTGCATGAACTTGACTTCCATCAGCGAACCATAGGCGCCGTCATTGACATAGACCGCCTGGCCGCCGCGTTGGTGCTTCACACGCAACAACAAGGAGGTAGACGAGGTCACCAGCGCACGGCCAGGCTCGATGATGAGCTCGGGCTTGCGCTTTTCGCCGAAATGATCGTGAACGGCGGTGGCGATGGTCTCGAAATAATAGTCCATGGGCGGCGCTTCGCTGGTCGGGTAGGGGGCTGGGTAACCCCCGCCGATGTTGAGGCGCTTGAGTTCGATATTTGACTCCTCAACGATGCGGGCGGCCGCAGCGATGTGACGCTCATAGGCATAGGCGTCTTCGCACTGGGAGCCGACATGGAAGCACAGGCTGGGCGTATAGCCCATCTGGTCGACCATGGTGACGATCTCGGCGGCGCCCTGTTCCATGACGCCGAACTTGATGCCGAAGTCGTAGGATTTCAGGGCCTTGCCAGCCTTGAAGCGGGTGGTGACTTCCACGTCGCGGCTCGGCGAAACGATTGCTGCGAGCTGATCGAGCTGTTGCGGGTGATCGATAGTGAAGGAGCGGACGCCGAATTCTTCATAGGCGCGCTCGATCTCACGCTTGTTCTTGATCGGGTTGTTGTAGTGCATGGCGGCGCCAGGGGCATGGTCACGGACCAGCTCCATTTCGCGGTTGGATGCGACGTCGAACGCCTTGAGGCCCTCGCGATGCAGTTGCGCAATAACGTGGGGGGAAGGATTGCACTTGACCGCATAGGTCAGCAGGCCATCGAAACCCTTCCGGAAGACCTTGACCGCCTTGTGGAACTCACGTTCGGAGAACAGAAAAGCCGGGAAATCGGGGGCTTCCGCGGCGATCAGCGCGGAGGTGTTCGGGTAAACGTGCTTCGGCTCGGTGGTCATGGACGACTGGCCTTTCGGGGCTTGGGAATGCGGGGGGATGAACGCTGCATATAGGGCGGGGGAACCGCTGGTGCAAATGTTTATTCCGCGGAATTTTGCGTCATGCGCGTGACGCCATTTTCGTGACAGAATCTGGGCGTTTGCGTCAGCCTTGACGGCGTTCGGGAGGGTTGTTGATGTCGGTGCGCACCATGATGCTGGCCTGTGTGGCCGTGATCGGACTGGCAGTTGCCGGCACGTTGGCGTTCTCGCCATGGACCGGGCCCAGCGTGGCGCAGGTCGAAGCGCCTGTGGCACCGCCTTCCATCGCAAACCGCATCGTGCCGCAAACGAGCAGCGACATGCGGCTCAGCTTTGCGCCGGTGGTAAAGGCGGCGTCCCCCTCGGTGGTGAACGTTTATGCAACGCGCATCGAGCAGCAGGCGGTCTCGCCCTTTGCCAACGATCCATTCTTCTCGCGTTTTTTTGGCCAGGAGCGGTTCCAGAGCCGGCCAAGGGAGTCCCAGTCGCTGGGTTCGGGTGTGATCGTGGACGCGGGCGGGGTCATCCTGACCAACAGGCACGTCATCGAGGGAGCGACCGATGTGCGGATTGCCGTGTCGGACGGGCGCGAATTTGCCGTGGATGTGGTGATTGAAGATGGGCAGACCGATCTGGCGGTGTTGCGGGTGCGCGAGCCGGGGGCGGTCAGTTTCCCGGCGGTGCGGTTTGCGGATTCCGATGCCCTGGAGGTGGGCGACCTCGTGCTGGCAATCGGCAATCCGTTCGGTGTTGGACAGACAGTGACCAGCGGCATCGTATCGGCATTGGCGCGGACAGGGGTGGAAAGTTCGGATTACGAGTTTTTCATCCAGACCGATGCGGCCATCAATCCGGGCAATTCGGGCGGGGCGCTGGTGGATCTCGATGGCAATCTGGTGGGGATCAATACTGCGATCTACTCCCAGACGGGCGGCTCGGTCGGGATCGGCTTTGCCATCCCGGCGAACATGGCGCGCCTGGTAGCCGAGGCCGGAATCAGCGGCGGGGCAATCGTGCGGCCCTGGTTTGGCGCCAAGATGCAGGCGGTTACTGCCGATATTGCGGCTAGCCTGGGCATGGCAGCCCCGCACGGGGCGCTGATCACCGAAGTGGCACCCGGCGGGCCGGCAGAGCGGGCCGGGTTCCGCTCGGGCGATGTAGTGCTTTCGGTGGATGGCATCGGCGTTGACGATCCGAGCGCCTTCAACTTCCGGCTGGCGACCAAGCCGATCGGGCAAACGACCCAGCTTGAACGCTGGCGGGGCGGGGTGACCGAAGCAATCACCTTTGCGGTGGAAGCAGCGCCGGTGGCCGGCAGCGACATGATTGCGGTGATTACCGGCAATTCGCGGTTCTCGGGCACCAGCGTGCGCCAGATCGATGCGGCGTTCGCCGAGAGCAAGGGGATGCCCTATGATGCGCGCGGGGTGATAGTGACGGCAGTCGAACCCGGCTCCCCCGCGGAGCAGATGGGCCTGCGGGTGGATGATGTGATCCTGTCGCTCAACGATGTGGCGATGGATACAGCGGTCAAGTTTTCCGAGACGGCGTCGCGCCGGGTGCGGACGTGGCAGATCATCCTGCAGCGGGAGGGGCGGGTGATGCGAAGCATTGTGAGCGGGTAGGGCAACCTTCATCGCCGGGCAGTTGCCGATTGCGCAACACCCCCACCCTGGATCCGTGCCCCCAAGGGGAGGTGTCGAGTGAAAGGGGTGTTGTAGATCAAGCTGTTGGAGCGGCGCCCTTTCAGCTAGAAAATCTGCATGTCCGATTTGTTTGCTGCCGATCCTGATGAAAATGACCGTGCCCGGCCGCTGGCCGACCAGTTGCGGCCGCGTTCGCTTGATGAGGTGATCGGGCAGAACCATCTGCTGGGGTCCGAAGGAAGCCTGCGTCGGATGATTGCCAGCGGGCGGTTGGGCTCACTGATCTTGTGGGGACCGCCGGGAACGGGCAAGACCACGGTGGCGCGGCTGCTGGCGGACCAGATCGGCTATCGGTTCGAGCAGATATCGGCGGTGTTCTCGGGCGTTGCCGACCTCAAGAAGGTGTTCGAGAAGGCGCGTTTCGAGCGCTTAAGCGGGCACAGGACGTTGTTGTTCGTGGACGAAATTCACCGCTTCAACCGGGCGCAGCAGGACGGATTCCTGCCGGTGATGGAAGACGGAACGGTGGTGCTGGTCGGAGCGACGACCGAGAACCCGTCGTTTGAACTCAATGCGGCGCTGCTGTCCCGCTCGCAGGTGTTGCGGTTTGAGTCGCTTGGGCTGGATGATCTTGGAAAGCTGGTGCAGCGGGCGGAGGCGCTGACGGAGGCGAAGCTGCCGCTGGACGATGAGGCCCGGCATACGCTGCTGACGCTGGCCGATGGCGACGGGCGGGCGCTGCTAGGGCTTGTCGAGGAGGTGCTGGCGTCGGCCAGGGACGGGGAGACGCTCGATGCTGCGGCCCTTCTCAGCGTGGTGCAGCGGCGGGCGCCCATCTACGACAAGGCGCAGGATGGGCACTACAATCTGATTTCGGCGCTGCACAAGACGGTGCGCGGGTCGGACCCGGATGCGGCGCTCTATTATTTTGCGCGAATGCTGGATGCTGGTGAGGACCCGCTGTTTCTGGCGCGGCGGCTGATCCGGATGGCGGTGGAAGATATCGGCCTGGCCGATCCGGCGGCGCTGCCCCAGGCGGTCGCCGGGCGGGACGCCTATCAGATGCTGGGGTCGCCAGAGGGCGAACTGGCGCTGGCGCAGGTGGTCGTGTACCTGGCGCTCGCACCCAAATCCAACGCGGTTTACACCGCCTACAAGGGCGCGACGCGCGTCGCCAAGGAGACGGGTTCGCCGATGCCGCCGATGGTGATCCTCAATGCGCCGACAAAGCTGATGAAGGGCTCGGGCTATGGGGAGGGCTATGTCTATGACCACGATACGCCTGAAGCGTTTTCGGGGCAGGAGTATTTTCCCGAAAAGATCGGCCGGCAAAGCTTTTACCAGCCGGTGGAGCGGGGGTTCGAGCGGGAATTGCGCAAGAGGATGGACTATTTCGGGCGATTACGGGCGGAAAAGAACGGCGAGGGTTGAGTGCGTCTGGTGCGACTGACTGCGACAGCTCGCGGCTGTGGGCAAACCTCGGGATGGACCCGGGCGGACGTTGAGATGACATCGAGGACGGGACAGGGCTGGTGAATTATCTGCTGGTGGGAATGGGTGGAGCGCTGGGGGCCATGGCCCGCTTTGGTCTTGGCAGTGCCATAAACCGCCTGTGGGCACACCCGTTTCCGCTGGCGACGCTGATCATCAACATTGTTGGCTCGGTGATGATGGGCCTGGTGGTGGGCGCAATGGCCAAACTCACTCCCGCCCTGGGTGAAACGGTGCGCTTGTTCATAGCCGTGGGTCTATTGGGCGGGTTCACGACTTTTTCAGCGTTTTCACTCGACACCGTGCTGCTCATCGAACGGGGCGAGTTGGTTTTAGCAATGGCCTATGTGTTGTTGTCGGTTGTGGTTTGCGTCATTGGGCTTTATTGCGGGCTTTTGGTTATCCGAGGCTTGGCATGAGTGGGGTTCAACAGCGGCAGGTGAGCGGCGATGAAGACGGGATGCGTCTTGATCGGTGGTTTGCCACCCATTTTCCGCAGCTCGGCTTCGGGCGACTGCAAAAGCTGATCCGCAATGGCGAGATCAAGGTGGACAGGGCCAAGGTTTCGACCAGCACCCGCCTGTCGCCGGGGCAGACCGTGCGCATTCCTCCGATCGATGATCCCGGGACGCCGAAGCCGGTACGGGTCAATGAGGAGGAAGCGCAGTTCCTGCGCAGCCTGCTGCTCTACGAGGACGAGGACATCTACCTTTTCAACAAGCCCCATGGCTTGGCGGTGCAGGGCGGCAGCGGCACGGTGCGGCACCTCGATGGCATGCTCAAGAGCCTGCCCAACGCCAAGGGAGAGGCCCCCAGGCTGGTCCATCGGCTGGACCGGGACACCTCGGGGTGCCTCGTGGTCGCCAAGACCAAGGCGGCGGCGAGCCATTTCGGCACGGTCTTCCGCTCACGCTCCGCCCGCAAGATCTACTGGGCCGTCGTTGCCGGCAATCCGCATCCCCAGCAGGGGGAGATCTCGTGTTTTCTCGCGCGGCAGAGTACTGCGGACGGCGAACAGATGGTGGTGGTCAAGAACGGCACGCCCGGGGCGCAACATTCGACCAGCTATTATTCCACAACGGACACGGCCAGCCGCAGGTTTGCCTGGGTAACGCTGAAGCCGGTAACAGGACGCACGCACCAGTTGCGCGTGCATATGGCCCAACTGGGCACGCCCATCATCGGTGATCCGCGTTACTTCAACATCGAAAACTGGCAGGGCGCACCGGGCCTGAGCGAAGGGCTGCACCTGCATGCTCGGCGCCTGGCAATACCGTTGCGCGGTGGCAAGCGGATCGATATTTCGGCCCCGTTGCCGCCCCACATGCGCGCAAGCTTTGAAACATTGGGGTTCGATCCGGACCGCTACGATGTGGGCGCCGATCCCGAGGACGGCGTTTAATCCCTGTTATGTCCCGCCCGCGCGGCGCGTTGATGGACAGGTGGGCGCTTGCCGGCAAGCAGGGCGCCCCAGGCAGCATTTGGAGCAATGGCCATGCGTGACCAATTGGATGATATCCAGAAGCATTTGAACGATGGTTATGGGCGGGCGCAGCACCTGAACAAGGTGGAACTGCCCAAGCGATTCTAGAAGACCGGGGCGGCAGGTCCGTTCGAGGGCGGCTTCGTCGTGACGCTTGATGCGCGGCCAGTGCGCACGCCGGGCAAAAAAATCACGGTCATGGTGCCGGCCGCGGCAATTGCCACCGCCATGGCGGGGGAATGGGCCGCCCAGGGCGAGTTCATTGATCCCGCAACCATGCCCATGGTGCGTTTGATCAATTCAGCGGTGGAAAGCGGGGAGGAGATGATCCCAGAATTCCGCGCCGAGATCGTCAAGTTCGTCGGCAGCGACCTGTTGCTGTACCGGGCTGGGGGGCCCAGTGAACTGGTTTCGGAGCAGGAAGTGCAGTGGGACCGGGGGCTGGTGGCGGTTGCGCGGCACTTCGGTGTGAGCTTTGCGCCAACAGTGGGGATCATTCACCAGCCACAGCCGCAATCGACGCTGGACCGGCTGGCCGAAGCGCTGGATGGAGAAAATCTTTTTGTGCTGACGGCGCTGGTGTCGATCACCGGCCTGACCGGCTCCGGTATCCTGGCGATTGCATTGTGGCACAAGCTCTTGACCCCCGATCAGGTCTGGGGGGCGGCGCATGTGGACGAGGATTTCCAGATCAGCCAATGGGGCGAGGACGAGGAAGCTGCCGAGCGCCGGGCCAAGCGGCGGGTGGAGTTTGATGTGGCCGTGGCGGTGCTGGACGCGCTGCGAAGTCACGAGCGCTGACCAGCCTCAGAATGGCCAGACGAGCATCAGCGTCGGGACGCCGACCAGAATGACCAGGATTGAAAGCGGAGCGCCCAAGCGCCAGTAGTCGCCGAATTTGTAGCCGCCAGGACCCATGACCAGGGTGTTGCACTGATGGCCGATGGGGGTGAGGAAATCGCACCCGGCGCCAATGGCGACGGCGAGCAGGAACGCTTCAGGCGCGTAGCCCAGGCTGGTGGCGAAACTGGCGGCAATAGGTGCCATGACCAGCACCGTGGCCGCGTTGTTGAGAAAGGGCGTAACGGCCATGGCGGCAACCATGATGAGCGCGAGGGCGCCCCAGCCGGGGAGCACGCTCGCGCCCATGGAGAGCCAACCGGCGATGAGTTCGGTGCCGCCTGTGGAGCGCAGCGTGTCCGAGACCGGAATGAGGCAGGCCAGCATGATCAGGATGGGCGCGTCGAGCTGATTGTAGACCTCGCGCAGCGGCAGAGACCGGCTGACCACCATGGCGACAGCGGCCGCGAAGAACGCCGGGGCAACGGGGATGAGGCCAAAGGCAGTGGCGGTCATGGCCACAAGGAGAATGGCCAGCGGGACAAGGCCGTTGCGCACATTGCCCAGCCGCAGGCCGCGTTCCACCAAGGGCAGGCAGTCCCATTCGCGCAGCAGTTCGGGCAGGCGCCGCTGATGGCCCTGGAGCAGGATGACGTCGCCATTCTGGAAGCGAATCTGGCCCAGACGCTCGGTGAAGCGCTGCTCGCGCCGGCTGACGGCAAGCAGGTTCAGCCCGGTGCGGTCAAACAGAGTTAGTTCCTTGGCCGTGGCGCCGATGAGGCCCGAGCTTTCGCCGATGACCGCCTCGATAATGCCCATCTCGGCTGCGTCCTGGGTGGCAGCGCCCCGCCGTTCCCCAAAGGACAGGCCGGACTGGGTGACCATGTTGTCGAGCGCCTCGGGGGCGCCTTCGATCAAAAGAATATCGCCGGCGCGAAGCTTTGCATCCGGCAGGGGGGTACGGCGCTGGCCGGAAGCCCCGACAATGCTGGTGACCATGGCGTCACCATTGGCTGCCGCCTGGATTTCCCCGATCGTGCGCCCGATGGCGGTGGACTCGGGCAGCACCCGGGCTTCGGTAGTGTAGTTCTTGATCTCGATGGCTTTGTCGATGCCGGTTTCTTCGCGCTGGCGGGCGGGCAGGAGCTTGTAGCACAGGGCCAGGAAGATGAGCCCGACGACCGACAGGCTCAGACCGGTGGGCGTGTAATCGAACATGGTGAAGGGTTGCCCGGTCAACTCCTCGCGGACGCGCGAAACGATGATGTTGGGCGAAGTGCCGATCTGGGTCATGAGGCCACCCAGCAGCGAGGCGAACGACATGGGCATCAGGAACAGCGACGGGGAGACGCCGGACTTGCGCGCCATCTGGAAGGCGATGGGCATCATGATGGCCAGTGCGCCGATGTTCTTCACAAAGGCGCTGAGCACGGTGACCACAAGCACCAGCAGAATCAACTGGGAGCGCGGGGTGCTGATATCGGGGGCGAAGCGGCGGACGGCGAGTTCCATGATGCCGGAGCGCGACACCGCGGCGCTGACGATCAGGGCGCTGCCAACGATGATGACGATGTCATCGGCAAAGCCTGAGAAGGCGTCAGCGGGGTCGACAATGCCCAAGGCCATGGCTGCCAGCAGGGCGCCGACCGCGACCAGATCGTAGCGCCAGCGCCCCCACAGAAAGGCAACCATCATGGCGCCGATAACGAGAAAGGCGAAGATCGGAGGTAGGGTCATCGGAATTCCGTATGCGGCGTCCATGCGCGGCACAACACATATGAGCCGAAGCCGGACGGCAAGGCCTAAAACATCCAACACAGGTTGTATAGCTGGGCACTTGAACCAACTGGTGCCGGGGATGGCGCGCAGGCGACAGGATAACGCAGCTTTTCAGCACGCCGAGAGCCTTGCTCAAGGATCAGCCGGGATCATCATGCGGCGCGAACATGGGTTTGTGGACCTGGGCACGCCGGACCAGCCCGGCTATGGCGGTGGCGGGCGCGAAGCCGATGATCCGGTGGTGGTGCTGATTCTCGATGCACTCCCGGCTGGGGTGGCCGGGCAATTGCTGCCCAGCCACGACCTGGGACGGCACGAGGCCGGGCAGCCCGGCAGGGGCGTGCGGCGCCGCTATATGGTGCTGATAAAGCCGGCGTTACGGCTGCTGCGCGGGGCAGGAGTGGATGCGGCGATGATAAGCGGGCTGGCCAAGCTTAACCAGCTTGAGGCGCTGGTGCGCAGAGGGGCCGACGACTCCCTCCGCGACTGGATTTTTGCACCTGCGTTGCCCCGGCAGAGGGGCGGTTGCGTCAGTTCAGCGCCTGGCGCGGTTCGGCGAAGAGGTCGTATTCGTCGCTGCCGGTGACCAGAACGTCGATCATGTCACCGGGCTTGATACCAGTCGCCTTGGCGATGATGACCTGGCCATCGATCTCGGGTGCGTCCCATTTGGAGCGGGCAATGGCCTTGTTGGTGTCGGGCTGCACGTCGTCGACCAGCACCTGAATGGTGCGGCCGACCTTTTTGGCGAGCTGGCCGGCAGACACGTTCTGGGCCACTTCCATCAGGCGCTCCCAGCGGTCCTGTGCAACATCGTCAGGGACGACACCCTCGAGCTCGTTTGCCGGCGCACCGGTTACGGGCTCATATTTGAAGCAGCCGGCGCGGTCGATTTCGGCTTCCTCGATGAAGTCGAGCATCATCTCGAAGTCGTCTTCCGTTTCACCGGGGAAGCCCACGATGAAATTGGAACGCACAGTCAAATCAGGGACTTGGCGCTTCCAGTCAAGAATCCGATTCAAGGTCTTGTCCTGATGCGCGGGGCGGCGCATGGCCTTGAGGACCTTGGGGGAGGCATGCTGGAAGGGGATGTCGAGATAGGGCAGGACGGTGCCCTCGGCCATCAACTCCATAATCTGATCGACATGGGGATAGGGATAGACATAGTGCAGGCGCACCCAGGCGCCCAGCTGGCCCAGTTCCTTGGCGAGGTCGTAGAACTTGGCCTTGACCGGCCGGCCGCGGTAGTTGCTTTCCGCGAACTTTACGTCGACGCCATAGGCGCTGGTGTCCTGCGAAATCACCAGCAGTTCCTTGACGCCCGAGCGGATCAGGCCCTCGGCCTCGCCCAGTATGCCGGCAGCCGGGCGCGAGGCCAGGTCGCCCCGAATTTGGGGAATGATGCAGAAGGAGCAGCGATTGTTGCAGCCTTCGGAAATCTTGAGATAGGCATAGTGCCGGGGCGTCAGCTTGAGGCCGGTTTCGGGAACCAGATCCACAAAGCGGTTCGGGACGGGCGGCAGGTGTTCGTGCACGGCCGAAACCACGTTCTCGTATTGATGCGGGCCCGAAATCGCCAGCACGGACGGATGGGTCCGGCGGATCAGTTCTTCCTCGACGCCAAGGCAGCCGGTAACGATGACGCGGCCGTTCTCGTTCAGCGCCTCGCCAATGGCTTCGAGCGATTCTTGCTTGGCGGAATCAAGGAAACCACAGGTGTTGACGAGTACGATGTCCGCGCCGGCATAATCGCGGCTGAAGGCATAGCCCTGGCTGCGCAGCGTGGACATGATGCGTTCGCTATCGACAAGGGCTTTAGGGCAGCCGAGGCTGACGAGGCCAATTTTTGGCGCTTGGCTCATGAGAGCTTGATGTTCCAATGGGGGAATGGTTGGGCTGCGTCATATAGAAAATTTGACGGTTACGCAATGTGACTGCCTCCCGCGCCGTGCGGGGCAGGCGTGCAGAGAATGCCGAACAGCCGATGCACTCCATTGTTAAAGGTCTTTGGCCTTGGGCGTGCGCTTGGCAGTGCGGCGCGGTTTGAAGACTTCGCCGGGTTCGGTGGCGGGGCTGCGGGTGGTGACAGGCTGGGAAGCGGGTTCAGCCACCGGGGTGATGTATTCGTCGGCCTCGGCATAATCCGCGTCGTCATCGGCTTGCGCCAGGTCGCGAATGGCATCACGGACTTCATCGAGCAAGGACGCCGAATAACGCGAGCGGCTGACCGTATCACTGTTCTGCTCATGGGTCTTGAACCAGACAAGCAGCGCTTCGCAGGCGATACGCAGTACAACCCAGTAGAGCAGGCCGAACACCGCGATTTCAAGCAGGCCCCACAGACCGTTCCCGAAGCCGAAGCCGAAAGTCCAGAACAGGTGGCCCACCGCCCAAAGCAGAAGGCCTGCCAGCCCCAATGCGTAAAGGATCGGGATCAGTTTGGGCGAGATAATCGCATCGAGCCGGAACAGGGTCTGGCGGGTGAAGAGGCGTTTGAGATCGTCGAGGGTCATCCCAGTCTCCGATGTGCGATTCTATGGTTCTGCAAATTGGCCATGAGAGCCCATGCTGACAAGACTTTCATCGTCTTGCATCAAAGTTGGCCCGAAACGGGCTTCAAATGCCGCGCGCAATGCCGAATCAACTTCGGACATCGAGACCAGCTGACCCAGATCTTCAAAGCTGGTGACGCCCTGGTCGGTGATGCCGCATGGGACGATGCCGCTGTAATGGGCCAGATCGGGCATGACATTGAGAGAAATGCCATGGAAGGTGATCCATTTGGAGACGCGCACCCCAATTGCGGCGATCTTGTCTTCGCGGGCCTGGCCCTTGCCGGGGCGGCGCACCCAAACGCCGATACGGCCGTCGCGGCGTTCGCCAGCGATGTTGTAGGCTGCCAGCGTGTCTATCACCCAGCCTTCCAGGCCTTGAACAAGGCAGCGAATATCCCGGCCGCGCCGGGTGAGGTCCAGCATAACATAGGCCACGCGCTGACCCGGCCCGTGATAGGTATATTGACCGCCGCGGCCGGCGTCGTAAACCGGGAAACGGTCCGACAGCAGATCCGCCGGGTGGGCGGATGTGCCGGCAGTATAAAGGGGCGGATGCTCCAGGAGCCACACGGCTTCCTCAGCCTGACCTGCCGCAATGGCCGCGGCACGGGCCCGCATCGCACCCAGCGCAACGGGGTAGGACACGGGCTCGCTCGATATGATCCATTGCACTGGGCGGCCGTCGAGCCGGGCCAGTTTGTTGCCGGAGTGACAGCCATTCTCGCCGGGCGTTAACGCTTCCATAACCATGCTTGCCAGAGAGTTACCTTCCTAAGACACACGCGGCGGCATGCTGCGCGATGGAGTTCCAAGCTTATCTATGCGCACACTGGACAATATTGAAGTGGACATTACCGTCGAGCTTGGCGCGACGACAATGCCGATCCACCATTTGCTGCG
>JAQGJI010000021.1 GCA_028290685.1 Devosia sp.
ATATCGAAGAACAACCACCGGCAATAAATAGACCAACAATAAATATTGCAGGAGGACTGATATGGACCATCAATTGATCAAACATCGCCGCGCACTGCAGCGTGAGCAGGAAATGAAGTTCGGCACCCGACTGCTGGGCACGGGCGTGCTGTTTCGCCTCTGGGCACCGTTCTCGGAAGCTGTGGCCCTCAAGATCTACGATCTCGACCTCATCGTGCCGATGATCAAGCTGCCGCGCGGGTGGCATGAAGTGTCGGTCGATGAAGCTGAACCGGGCATGCAATATCGCTTTGTCCTCGAGGACGGCTCGGAAGTGCCCGACCCCGCCTCACGCTTCCAGCCCGAAGACGTGCATGGCCCAAGCGAAATCATCGATCCCCGGGCATTTGAATGGACCGATGCCGGCTGGCGCGGCAGACCCTGGGAAGAAACCATCCTGTATGAGCTTCATATTGGCACTTTCACTCCAGAGGGTACATTCCAGGCCGCGATAGGCAAGCTCGACTACCTGGTGCAACTTGGCGTAACGGCGATCGAACTGCTTCCGCTCGCCGATTTTCCAGGGCGCTGGAACTGGGGCTATGACGGGGTGCATCTGTTTGCGCCCGATTCAAGTTATGGCCGCCCCGAAGATCTCAAGGCTCTCATCAATGCGGCGCACAACAAGGGTCTGAGCGTATTCCTTGATGTGGTCTACAACCATTTCGGGCCGTCGGGAAATTACATGCAGGTCTACACCCCGCTCATGACTGACCGGCACGATACGCCATGGGGTCCGGCCATCAACTTCGACGCTGCCGGTTCGGCTGTGGTGCGCGACTTCGTGTTTGCCAACGCCCGGTATTGGCTCAACGAATTCCACTTCGACGGGCTGCGGTTCGACGCGGTGCATGAAATCCGGGACTTCGGGCCACGCCACATGCTGCAGGATCTAGCCGAGCAGATCCGCGGCTCGACCGACGGGCGCTATGTGCATCTGGTGGCAGAAAACTCCGACAATCAGGCCGGCTGGATGAAACCCCGCGAAGACGGAGCACCATGGCTTTACAATGCGCAATGGAGCGATGACATCCACCACGGATTGCACGCGGCGATCACCGGTGAATCCCAATGGTATTACGCCGACTTCGCAGGCCGGATCGATTTGGTCGGCCGCGCTCTGGCGGAGGGCCTTGCCTGGCAGGGTGAGTTCATGGAGCATGAGGGCCGGACCAAGGGGGAGCCCAGTGCTTTCCTGCCGCCAACCGCCTTTGTGTCCTATGCGCAAAATCACGACCAGGCCGGCAACCGGCCGTTTGGCGAGCGATTGAGCCAGCTGGTACCGCCGCGCTGCGCCCGGCTGTGGGCCGCGATCTACCTGCTTTCGCCCCAGATTCCCATGATCTTCATGGGGGAGGAATGGGGCTCGGTGCAGCCTTTCATGTTCTTTTCCGACGTGGGTGAGGACCTCGCCGATGCCATTCGGAAGGGGCGGCAGGACGAGCTGAAGAAATTTCCGCAACAGCACGGCAAGGTGCCCGACCCGATGTCGGAGGAAACCTTTCGGGCCTCCAAGCTCGACTGGCATGGTAGCGGCGATGGCGAGGGTCCCCGCTTTGCCGCGCTGTACCGCCGGCTGATCGAGCTACGCAAGAAGCAGATCATGCCCCGGCTGGTCGGCATGGAGGGCAATTCGGGGCGCTATGAACTGCTGAGCGATCGTGTGCTCAAGGTGGCGTGGACGCTGGGGGATGGCTCTGAGCTGACGCTGGTGGCCAACCTGTCCGGCGATCCCTATGAGGGTCTGCATGTATGGGGACCCGACCATCTGTGGCTCGAGGGTTTTGCCACCGGCAAAACACTGGAAGGCTGGAGCGCCGTCTTTACGCTCACCGGTCAGAGAACACTCACCTGAGATAGCGGGCCACCGGCGGGGAACCGAGCGGAGTGGCTTCCATTGGGTCACCATCATGGCGCCAGCAATTGACGAACAATCCTCCGAAATAGACGAACTTGCGCGCGCCATTCGACGCCGGAGCGCTGTGCTGTTTGTGGGTGCTGGCGTGTCGATGAGCGTGGGCTTGCCCTCCTGGCAATCGCTGGTGCAGCACATGGCCGAGGAACTCAACCTGCCTCGCGAGATCGTGGACAATGGTGATGTCACCTATCAGACCCTGGCCGAATTCTACCGTCTTCAAGCCGGCAGCATCGGGCCGTTGCGGAGCTGGATGGACCGGCAATGGCATGTATCGCGCGAGATGGTGGAGCAATCGCGCCTGCATAAGCTCATCGTGGAGTTGAACTTTCCGGTCATCTACACAACCAACTACGACCGCAATCTGGAACTGGCCTTCGACATCCACGGCTGCAGCTACAATCGCATCGCCAATGCGCGCGACATTGCGGCGGCCAAGAGTTCAGCGACCCAGATCGTGAAATTCCATGGCGATTTCGACGATGACGCGTCCCTGGTTCTGGCCGAAACCGATTACTTCAACCGGCTGTCGTTCGATTCCCCGCTGGATGTGAAGTTCAGGGCCGATGCATTGGGCAGTACGATCCTGTTTGTCGGGTACAGCATGTCGGATGTGAACATCCGCCTGCTGCTGCACCGGCTCTGGCAAACCTGGGCGCAATCGGGCTATGAGCGGGACCGGCCGCGCTCGTTTGTTTTCATGCCCGCAGCCAGTGTGGTACAGGAGGCGGTGCTCGGAAATTGGGGCATCACGATGCTGCATGGGCAGGTCGATGAACCCAGCGAAGCCCTGACGCTTTTTCTAGACCGGCTATTGCAAAGCGTCCAGGCCCAGCCTGATCAGAATTCGTAGCGAGAACGGGGTGTAACCCAAGTGGTAAGGGGAACACGCCTTGGCGCAGTTCCCTTGTTGGATATGACCCTCCAACAAGGAATTCCCCATGTTTTACTCAGATGGAAAGCTTCAATTTCCTGTAACAGTCGAGACGCCCGACCCGTTCTTTGCGCGTGCATTGCAGCAGGCGATCGGAGGGGTGGAGGGTGAAATCCGGGTTTGCATGCAATACTTTTTCCAGGCCATGGGCGCCCGGGGCAATCCGAAATTCCGCGACATGCTGCTCAACACGGCGACCGAGGAAATGGGCCATATCGAAATGCTGGCAACGGCGGTGGCGCTCAATCTCGAAGGCGCTCCTGTCGGCATCAAGGACGAAATCACCAATGATCCGGTAGCCAGTGCTGTTTTGGGCGGGGTGAATCTCAAGAATATTCTCTCGTCAGGACTGTCCGCCATGCCGGTCGATTCAGACGGTGTGCCGTTCGACATGTCCCATGTCTATGCCAGCGGCAATATTGCAGCCGACATGACCGCCAATATCAGCGCGGAATCCACCGGACGCGTGCTGGCCGTGCGGCTTTACAACATGACTACGGACCCCGGAATGAAGCAGATGCTGCAGTTCCTGATCGCCCGCGATACCATGCACCAGAACCAGTGGCTGGCCGCGCTCGAAGAACTGGGCGGCATGACGGGCGCCTTTCCCATTCCCAACAGCCATCCCCAGTCCGAGGAAAAGACCGAGTTCAGCTATGCCTTCTTCAGCCACAAGGTGGGTGGCCAGCCGGCAGAGGGCCGCTGGACCGCCGGTCGATCGATCGATGGCAAGGGCGAGTTCAGCGTGGTGGCCAGCCAACCCATGGGCGATGTTCCCAATCTGGCGCCCGCACGCCCCCGGGGCGGCGCCCAGGCGGAGCAGGTGGCAATGAAGCCGGTGCGATAGCAGGTAAGACCAGCGCGGATTTCGCGGCGGCCTGTTTGTGCGCGCAAGCCCCACTTCCAGGTGCAGCAGCCCCGCCAAACACGGGCCCGATGCCGTCGCCCCAATGCCAGGGCGGGCGGCGTCATCGCGCTGTTCACTTCCCCTAAGGCCGGGTTGCCGAACAGTTTCAGCTATCCTACCGTCACCGAAACAGTGCTGCGGGGTTGCCGGTGATCGTTGAGGAAAACAGGGCGCACTTGTTTGGCGGCGGAGCATTGGGCAAGCTCATCCGCAACTATGACTGGCGCGGCACCTCGCTTGGTCCCATCGAGCGATGGCCCCCTGCCCTGCACATTGCCGCCAACCTGATCGTCAATTCCGGGCAGCCCATGTTTATCGCCTGGGGGGCGGATCTCACTTTCCTGTACAACGATCGCTATGCTCCCATATTGGGGGCGCGCCACCCTCATGCCCTGGGCCTGCCCTTCCAGCAGGTCTGGCCCGAAATATGGAGCGATTTGTTTCCTTTGGTGGAGGCAGCTCTTTCCGGGCGGTCCAGCTGGATGGAAAACATGCATCTGGTGATGGAGCGGAACGGGACCCGGGAGGACACCTGGTACACATTTTCCTACTCCCCCATCTTTGATGAAGAGGGCAGGACAGGCGGCATGATCTGCTCCTGCATCGAAACCACTCAGCAGGTCTATGCCGCTCGCTTCTCGCGTTTCCGGCTGGAGCTTGACGAGGCGCTGCGATCGGCGCTGGACCCACAGCAGGCAATGGGCAGGGCAGCCGAAGTGCTGGGGCGCAATCTGCAGGTGGGGCGCGTTGGCTATGGCGAGGTCGATCCCAGCGGCGCCTTCGTCATCATCGAACGCGACTGGACCGACGGCACGGTCGGCACCGTAGCCGGTCATCACCGGATGGAAAGCTACGGCAAGCCCATCATCGATGAATTACGCGCCGGGCGGGTCCTTGCCGTGGATGATGTCACGCGCGATGAGCGGGTGGAGGCGGGAAAGGCTGCATTTGCAGCGATCAACACCAGAGCGGCTCTGGCGGTACCGTTGGTGCGCAACAATGGCTTCAAGGCCATGCTTTACCTGCATCACAGCGGGCCCAAGAACTGGTCGGCAGAGGATACGGCCTTTGCCGTCGAAGTGCTTGAGCGGACCTGGGAGACGGTTGAACGCGCCCGCGTGGAACGGCGCCTGCGCGAAAGCGAAGAGCGGCACCGCTTTCTCGATGCGCTGGGCCAGATGGTCACCAAGGCCATGGATCCCGACGAGATCCTGGC
>JAQGJI010000024.1 GCA_028290685.1 Devosia sp.
AGTCCGCCCTTGGCGTCCGGGTCGACACGGTGCGGCACGACGCCGGTATTTCGGCACCGGGCATGCTGGCCAGCCATTACGCACCTGATGCTGCAATACGGCTCAACAGCCGACCTGTAGCCGGAGAAGCTTACCTGGCTTTCGGCAGTGTTCCCGAATTCGAGGGGCCGATGCGCAATTTATCGGTCGCCGGAGACCTGCGCGAGGCAGCGCGGAACCTTTTTGCCATGCTCCACGAACTTGACGCAGAAGGAGTTGGGACAATCACTGTTGCCCCGATACCGAACCACGGACTGGGCGAAGCCATAAACGACCGCCTCCAACGCGCTGCCGCGCCGCGCAGGTAGGGTTTTTACCCCAACTGCACCAGGCGCGGACCGCGTTAGTCCCTGACCTTGTATGGCTTGTGGTCACGCATGAAGCGGGCCAGAGCCTCAAGGTCCGGATCACCCCCGGGGGGCATCACGACTCGTAGGTTCACATAAAGATCGCCATCCCCATAAAGCCCCTTGCCCTTGAGGCGCAGAGCCTTGGCCGTATCGATCCCCGGTGGCAGATTGAGCTCTACCGGCCCATCAAGCGTCGGCACGCGCACCTTGGCTCCCAACACCGCCTCGTAAAGGGCGATTGCCACATCCGTGCGCAAATCCGCGCCGTCGCGACGAAACTGCTTGGACTTTTCGAACCGTACAGTCACCAGCGCATCGCCCGGCTCGCTCACACCGGGTGAACCCTGGCCCTTGAGGCGGATCTGCTGTCCCTCCTCAAGCTTGTCGGGCAGCTTTACGGAAAGCACCTTGCCCGAAGGCATGCGCACGGGAATGGAGCCCCCCTTGTGAGCATCCTCGAGCGACACTGTCGCATTAACCGCCAGATCATCGCCTTTGAGGCGCGCGCCGCCTGCCGCGCTCCCGGCAGCGGTACCGTTGAACGGGTCCCACTGCGCCCCGGCTCCGGGGCCACGCCCGGTTCCGGGCCCGCCGCGTTGCTGGCCTCCGAAGCCGCTCATGAACTCTTTCAGAATATCCTCGGCCGAAAAACCGCCTGAAGCTGTGCGGCTGCCCCGCGCCGCGCCAGGATTGAAGCCCGCAAATTTTGGATTGCCGTCGGCGTCGATTTCGCCACGGTCGAACTGGGCCCGTTTTCCGGCATCGTTCAGCAGCTCGTAGGCATTTGCCGCCTCGGCGAATTTGCTATGCGATGTGGAATCGTCAGGGTTTTGATCGGGGTGATACTTCTTCGCCAGCTTGCGATAAGCGGATTTTATCTCCGCCTCACTTGCCGATCGTGGCACCCCAAGCACGGTATAAGGGTCGCGCATGTTGTCCATTCAATAATTGGGGGCGTTGCTTCGCCCAAGCTTCGTGCCCTATATGGCTACCGCTCCCGACAATGTCCAGTTTCGCGCCACCCAGGGATACGCCAAAAATGTTACAAACCCTCACGGAGCGCTTGTTCGATGATGGCGACCGGGCCGACCTGGACCCGTTTGCCATCTTCGAGGAATGGTTCGCCCTCGCCAGGGAGGCGGAGCCGAATGACCCCCATGCCATGGCCCTGGCGAGCGTCGACGAGGACGGTCTGCCTGATGTTCGCATGGTACTGCTCAATGCTCGCGACGAACGCGGCTTTTGTTTTTTCACCAACTTCGAAAGCGCCAAGGGTCAACAGCTGCAGGCCCATCCCAAGGCTGCAATGGTGATGCACTGGAAATCGTTGCGCCGCCAGGTGCGAGTGCGCGGGCCAGTCCAGCCGGTAACGCCCGCCGAAGCCGACGCTTACTTTGCAAGCCGCCACAAGAACAGCCGGATTGCTTCGGCATCTTCGCGCCAGTCGCGCCCAGTGGCCAGCCGTGCCGTGATGCTTGACGAGGTCGCAGCACTGGCTGCCCAGATCGGCGATGCAGAGGCTCCGCGGCCAGCACACTGGTCGGGTTTCCGGATCGTTCCTGCAAGCATTGAGTTCTGGAAGGATGGCGAGTTCAGGCTGCATGACCGGGTGCGATTCACCCGGTCCGGTGAGGGCTGGACCAGCACCCGACTTTATCCCTGACCTGACCGCGGTTTTCCCTTGCGCATTCTGCTCCGCACTTCGAAATGGGCTATCTGGGCGCGCCGGCTGGGCGGCGTTGCTGTTCCCCTTGTCGTTATTTCCCTGATTCTGCACCGTTTGCGGCTCGTGGTGGGCGATCTGTTTCTGGCTGCCGCTGCAACTGCCGGCCTGGTCGCGCTCCTCGCCGTCTTTACCGCCTTTATTGCCTTGGTGCGGCTTTGGCAGACCGGCGATCAGGGGTGGAGCAAGGCGATTTTGGGCTTGGTTATGGGCGCGCTGTGCCTGTTGCCCTTCGGCTATTTCGGTGCGCTGGCCTTGCGATATCCGCCCGCGACGGACATTGCCACAACCGATCGTGGGCTGTTGCCGCTCGTTTTCGAGCCGGGAACAGCCGCAATGCCGCCCCCGAAGCTGCTGACGGCCCAGCAGCAAGCCGACATCTTTCCCAATGCGGCGACGCGGACGTATCCGCTCGGGCAGGCCCAGGTTTTTGCCCTGGTGCGCCAGCAGGTTGAAGACAGTGGCTGGCTTGTCCGGGCTGAAATCGTCCCATCTTTTGAAGACGATCCGGCCCGGATCAACGCACAGATCGTAACTCTGATGGGATGGCGCGAAGAGGTCGTGGTGCGGGTGAGCGGGGATGACAGTACCGCCACCGTCGATATGCGTTCAGCCTCCCTCAATGCTCCCCATGATTTCGGAAGCAACGGGCAGCGGATAGAAAGCTTTTTGAACGCTCTTGATGATGCTGTGACGACGCTGCTGCGGGATAATCCCGACGTCAATCAGCCGGCCGGCATCGAACCCGATGCGGACATCGAACCGGATGCGGACATCGAAGCACCGCCCGCTTAAGGGACCACCCGGGTTCCAAATGGTCCGTGGAGCAGCCTCAAGAGGCCCTTGGCTGCCAGAAATTCCACATGAGCGGCAATCGTCATGCGCGCCGCGCGCCGAACAGGCCATGGCTGAGGGGGGTATATGGCCTCGACAATTCCCCCAATGGAGCGGGCACCCGCCCGAACCGCCGCAATGACCTGATCATTGCGCATCTGCCGATGTGCCTTCAACGCCAGGGCATAGCTGCGGCCATCGTCGATATCGCCGCCATGGGCCGGCACGTAGCGGCTATAGGGCAGGGCAATGATCTTATCGAGCGAGGCAAGATAGTCGGCCATCGAGCCGTCCGGAACAGCAATTAGTGTTGAACTCCAGCCCATGACATGATCGCCGCTGAGCAGGACATCGCCCATCCCGAAAGCCAGATGATTGGCGCAATGCCCGGGGGTCGCGTGAACCCGCAGCGAAACATCGCCGGCCAGAATGGTTTGCCCATCGAGCAGCGTTACATCGGGTTCAAGCGTCCAGTCACCCGAACGACGAAGTGGGTTGCGCTCCAAGCGCCGCAACGGACGCGACAGCCTGTGCGCCCCGCCGAACCACAGCGGAGCGTTGAAATGCTGCGCAAGCCGGGGGGCAAGAGCACTGTGGTCGCGGTGAGTATGGCTCAGGATAATAGCCGTCACCGCACGCCCGGCAATCGCCCCCAGCAACGCTGCCAGATGCGCATTGTCGTCGGGCCCCGGATCAATAATCGCCAGACGGTCGTGACCAACCAGGAAGCTGTTGGTGCCGGTAAAGGTATAAACTCCCCCATTAGGTGCGCTAACGCGCACCAGCCCTTCAGCCACAGGCACTGCCTGCCCGGTTTGCGGATCAAATTGCTTGTCGAAGACGAGGGTGGCGGCCATTGCACTCATGGGGTGGGCAGACTAAGAAAGTAGCGACGCAGGCTGTTGTGTGTCCCACGCGGGGATACCGGTTTGCCCCAAGCTTGAAAGGTATGAAATGGCGGTGACTTTGACTACGCCCAACACGCTCCTCGGTTTGTATCAGCCCAAGGCCGATATCACCAAGCTGGCAGCCAACCTCGCAATCATTGTGCTCGGCACGGTGCTCATCACCATCTGCGCCAAGATCAATGTGCCGGTTTGGCCCGTTCCAGTGACGCTGCAAGGTTTTGCCATTGCGGCTTTAGCTGCAGCGTTCGGTATGCGCATGGGAGTTGCCACTGTTGCACTGTATCTGGTTGAAGGCGCCCTTGGGTTGCCGGTGTTCGCGACGGGTGGTGGCATTGCCTATCTTGCCGGCCCAACAGGCGGCTTTCTGATCGGCTTCCTGGTACTGGCGGCCATCGTAGGCTTTGCTGCGGATCGCGGCGCTTCGGGTAAGCCGGTAGCGCTGTTTGCTGCCATGGTGGCGGGTGACGCGGTTCTGTTGGTGCTCGGTTTCGCCTGGCTGCTGCTGATGGCGGGCCAGGCTCAGTGGATCGATCAAACCAACGTTGTTGCCTCGGCTTTCGCCAAGGCCGTGCAGCCTTTCATTGTCTGGGATATCCTTAAGATGGCCTTCGCGGCGCTCACTGTGAGCGGTGCGTGGAGCCTCTTGAAAAAGCGCTAAGTTTTCCCGGGCCCATTATCAGAGGCCGGCCCATGTGGCCGGCCTCGTCGTTTTGAAAGTTGCAGACGTGGCCGTCAGTCCTTGGGTCTTTATCGATTCTGCCATGGTGCCCGGCGGCGAAGGAGAGCTGCGCCTGCTGCGCCGCGGCAGTGAGTTTTCCATCATGGCGGGCTCGGCATCCCTGATGAACAGCCGGATGAGCGGCTCGGAGGAGGCGCTAGCCAGCCTGACCTGGGAGCGTATCGCTGGAACTCAGCGGCCGCACATGCTGATCGGTGGTCTTGGCATGGGGTTTACCCTGCGCGCCGCTCTCGCAATTCTACCCTCAGACGCAAGAGTCACAGTGGCGGAACTGGTGCCAGCGGTAGTGGCCTGGGCGCGCGGCCCGATGGCTGAAGTCTTTGGCGCCAGCCTGTCCGATTCCCGCGTGTCCATCAGGGAAGGAGACGTTGGAGCGCTCCTTGACGGCAAGATGCTCTATGATGCGATTCTGCTCGATGTCGATAACGGCCCGGAAGGCCTGACTCGCAACGCCAATGACCGGCTCTATACCGTCCAGGGTCTGCGCCGCGCCTTGCGCGCCTTGCAGCCGGGTGGCGTGCTTGCGGTGTGGTCTTCCCACCCCAGCGCGCCGTTTACCAAGCGGCTCTCCGCTGCTGGCTTTGCCGTTGAGGAGGCGAGGGTGCGCGCGCGGGGAACCAAGGGCGAGCGCCACTTTATCTGGCTTGCGCGCAAATCAGCCTGAGCACGACAGGGAGCGTACACTTGATCGGAGGCCCACACGTTGCCGGTCAAGGCGCTCTACAGGCAGATTGAAACGCCCTGACCATGGCCTGGATTTGCACGTCGTCTTCAGATGCAGATATGCCCGTCGAGCCGTAACCTTCGCTAGCCAGAGCACGCCGGAGCAACTCATAAATTGCCTCTTGGGGCGAAGGAATTGGCGATGGCTGGGCAAGGCGCCACTGGTTCATTGCAGCTGCTAGCCCCTCGTCCACATCCAACGTTATGTTCAAAGCGTCAGGTGGCTGGACCCGCATAAAGTGCAGTGTCATCTCGATCCCTCGCTGGATGTCCTCTGCTGAATTATGTTCAGAAAATGTTCATCCCTGCAAATGGACTCATTCTTATCCTTAATGCAGTCCGTTTGGACCGTGGCGCGCGCCTGCGACGACTACCAAGGCTCCACAACCACTCCCCTAGCGGCAATGAAGCCAGAATTCGGCCAGCTGGGCAGCACAAGCAAAGCGAGAACTGATCGTTGGCGCCGCCCACACAGGTGAGGTGGTGCACCCAATCATCAGGCCTCTACGTAGTAGCTGCCATATTTCCGCTGGTAGGCGATGCGCGATTCAATCTGCTGGTTCACAGCAACAAAGACTTCAGCCTCTGGTGCGGCGGCCTTCAAGCTGTACAACGCCGCCTTGGCGTCCATTTGAGACGTGCTTGCCCACTTGACCACACAGACGATGCTGTCTGCCAGGGGGGCCACGTAAAGGGCATCCACAACCGGACCGACCGGAGGGGTATCGACCACAACGACTTCGAAGGCCTGCCGCGCGGATTTGAGGAGCCGCTCAAAGGCCGGCAAGGT
>JAQGJI010000029.1 GCA_028290685.1 Devosia sp.
TGGCCAATCGCCTCAGCATCCGAGCGATCAAGATGCAGCAGCCGGGCACCGGAGCCCAGCTGGTGCCCCGGCGCAGCTGCGATGGCGCTCGCGATAACGTGCTTGGCCTGGGTGATGGAGTCCACCAAGGACCGGCCGGTGGCCAGGCCAGCCGCTATGGCCGCCGAAAAGATGCAGCCCCCGCCATGAAATTCGCCGACATCCAGGCGCTCCGTTGCGAACCGGGTGACCCGGTCGGCATCAACCAGCACGTCGGTACTCTGGCGCCCTGCGCCGTGGCCCCCTTTGATCAGAACGGCCCGCGTCCCCATCGCCAGCAACGCCCTGGCCTGGGTGATCATCTCAGCCTCGTTCATGGCGAGCGGGGTGCCGGTCAAGACCGACGCCTCGGGCAGGTTGGGGGTGAGCAGGTGAGTCCTTGGCAGCAGCAGCCTGAGCAGCGCCTCGACAGCGGGCTCCGGCAACAGGCGGGCGCCACTGGTGGCGACCAGCACGGGATCAAGCAAAATGGCGCCTGGATCATGCCGAGCGAGGCTCTCGGCTACGGCTGCGATCGTGTCGGCATTTCCGAGCATGCCGATCTTGACTGACGCTACGGGTAGATCGGCGAATACCGCCTCGATCTGGGCCGTTACCATTTCCGCGGGCATCAAGTGGATGGCGCCCACGCGCATGCTGTTCTGCGCCGTCACCGCCGTAATGGCGCTGGTCCCAAACACCCCAAAGCTCGAAAACGTCTTCAGGTCGGCCTGAATCCCCGCGCCGCCGCCCGAATCCGAGCCGGCGATGGTCAACGCAACGGGAGTCACAACTGATCTCCCATGGCCAGGAGCGCCAGGTTGGCGCGGCCCATGGCCTGTAACCGTCCCGCAGCCCTCAGCGCCCGCTGCCCGCTGCGGCAGCACAGCACAATGCGTGCTCCACCATGCGCTGCCGCCAGCAGATCGACATCTTCCGGCGATATGCGAAGCGCTCCTGAACGCGGCAGTGTGGGAGCTTCGGCCACGCCGCGCAGGTCAACGACAACGTCCTCCGGCTCAAGGTCCGCAAGTGCGATAAATGGCGCGATATGTGCGGGCTCCGGGCAGTCCGTGAAACCGAACCCGCCAAACTGCAGACTCTCGCCATCGAAGCTGACGACGCGACCGAGCACGCTGGGCTTGAGGTCGAGCAGCACGTGCAGCGCCAGATGCGCTTGCAGACTTCCCAATACTGCGACGGCCGACCCCAGCACGCCAACGCTGGCGCAACTGCCTGCGACTTCCGGCACATCGGGAAAAACCGCCCGGTAGCTGGGCGCACCCCCGCAATAGGCCCCGACATAGCCGGACAATCCGAGCACCGAAGCACTGATCAAGGGCTTGCCAGCCACCAGGCACTGGTCGGATAGCACATAGGTCACTGCAAAATTGTCGGCGGCGTCGATGACGATGCTTGCCCTCTCAACCAGCGCGCTGGCATTGGCCGGCGTCAGTCGCTCCAGTTCGGCCGTCACGGCGATATCGGGATTGGCTCGGAGCAGGGCGCTGCGTGCCGCTTCCGCCTTGGAGGAGCCAATATCCGCCATGCCGTAAAGCGGCTGGCGGTGCAGATTGCTGATGTCGACGTGATCGTGGTCAACGATGATAATCGCGCCGACGCCGGCTCCTGCCAGGATCTGCAGGGCCGACGAGCCCAGCCCCCCTGCGCCGACCACGAGCACTGTGGCGGCAGCCAACCTGGCTTGTCCTGCCGCCCCGATTTGGGTCAGCGTCGTCTGGCGGATGTAGCGATCGGTCATCTCAAGGCCTCGTTGCTGCCAGCCAGGCAGCGGCCTGGCCGAAAGGATCGGGATGGCGCACGATGTCGCCCACCACCGCGACGCAATCGGCGCCGGATGCAAGACAGAGTTCGGCGCGCTCCACGGTCAGCCCGCCAATGGCCACCAGGGGGCGGGCACCCACGAGCCGCTTCCATTCTGCGATCCGGGCCAGCCCCTGCGGTGCCCAGGGCATCTGCTTGAGCTGGGTGGGATAGATGGGCCCCAGGGCTACATAGTCGGGCATTTCGGCCAGGGCCCGGTCGAGTTCGGCGTGGTCGTGGGTGCTCACACCGATGCGCATCCCGGCGCGCCGCAGGGCCGCCATATCGGCTTCGACCAGATCTTCCTGGCCCAGATGAACAAAATCGCAGCCGGTATCCAGCGCCAGCTGCCAATGGTCATTGACCACCAATTGCGCGCCCACCGCCGTGCAAGCGTCCCTGGCCCGCTCGATCTGGGTTCGCAGCGCAGGCTCGGGACAATCCTTGATCCGCAGCTGGACCAGCCGTGCGCCCCAGGTTAGCAGTCGCTCGACCCAGTCCGCGTCGGGCACTACGGGATAGAAGCGGTCCAGCGTCATGTCAGGTTCGCCTTGCCCACGACCGGGGTCGAGGGCGCCGCCATGTCTCGCGGCTCCATGGGTGACGCGACATAGGCCATGCGCCCCGCCTCGACGGCGAGAGCGAACGCTTCGGCCATCCGCACCGGATCGCCCGCCTCGGCGACGGCCGTGTTGAGCAGCACCGCGTCATAGCCCAGTTCCATCGCTGCGGCGGCGTGCGAGGGCACGCCGAGGCCCGCATCGATCACCAGGGGCACACCGGGGAAATGGGCCCGCATGGCGCGAAGTCCAAAAAGGTTGTTCAGCCCGCGGGCCGATCCGATCGGGGCTCCCCATGGCATCAGCACCCGGCAGCCGGCTTCGAGCAGCCGTTCGGCCACCACCAGATCTTCGGTAGTGTAGGGAAAAACGTCGAAGCCGTCCTCGGCCAGGATGCGCGCTGCCTCCACCAGCCCGAACACGTCCGGCTGCAGTGTATCGGCTTCACCGATGACTTCGAGCTTGATCCAAGTCGTTCCGAACAGCTCGCGCGCCATATGGGCGGTGGTGACTGCCTCCTTGACCGAATGGCACCCGGCGGTATTGGGCAGCACCCTGACGCCCAGCTCGCGTATGAACGACCAGAACGCCTGACCGGCGCGTTGTTCGCCCCCTTCGCGCCGCAGCGAAACGGTAACGATTTCGGCCCGTGAAGCGCGGATCGCCGCCTCGAGGATTTTGGGAGAGGGATAGCGGGCAGTACCCAGCAGCAGCCGGGAGGAAAGCTCGACGCCATAAAACTCCATTCCTCAGCCGCCCTGCAAGGGGGCGAGCACTTCAAGATGGTCGCCATCGGCGAGCGAGGTGGCCGCCCGTTGCGCCGCGGGCACGAACCGTCCATTGACGGCAGTGGCGACGATGGCACCCTTGTAGCCAAGCGCTTCGAGCGCCTGGTCAAGGCGGGTCTCTGCCAGCCTGCGCTCGGTTCCGTTAAGCAATATTCGCATTGGCAAGCTCCGTATCGAAATGGGGATCAAGGGC
>JAQGJI010000051.1 GCA_028290685.1 Devosia sp.
CTCCTTGCCGAGATGCAGCCGTACCAGGGCGGCGGCGAAATGATCGACACGGTCAGCATGGATGGTGTTACCTACAACGCCCCGCCCCATCGCTTCGAAGCCGGCACTCCGCCGATCGTCCAGGCGATTGGTCTGGGCCGGGCGCTTGAATATATGACTGACCTCGGGCGCGACGCCATCGAAGCGCACGAGCGCGCCGTTGCTGATTATGCGCGGGAAAAGCTCACCCGCGTCAATTCCCTGCGCATGATCGGCACGGCGGAAGGCAAGGGCGGCATCTTCTCGTTCGAGATCGGGGGCGCCCACGCCCATGACGTGGCGACCATTCTGGATCGTTACGGCATCGCCGTGCGCGCCGGTACCCATTGCGCTCAGCCGCTGCTCAAACGTTTCGGCGTTACCTCTACCTGCCGCGCCTCCTTCGCCCTATATAATGGGCTGGACGACGTCGACGCGCTGGTGGACGGCATTGAACGCGCCCAGAAATTTTTCGCCTAGAAGCGAGGACCAGATGACCGACGAACCTGAAATCGCGCCCGCCCCGACTATCCCAGAGCCGCGCATTACGCCAAACGTGTCGGGCGAATTGCCCCAGGCAGAAGTCGAGCGCATCACGACCGACCTCATCGGCGCGCTCAAGACCGTCTATGATCCCGAGATCCCGGTCGACATCTACGAACTCGGCCTGATCTACAAGGTTGATCTGGATGACAACCGTAACCTCAGCATCGACATGACCTTGACTGCGCCCGGCTGCCCGGTGGCCGGCGAGATGCCCGGCTGGGTCGAGAACGCCGCGCGTGGCGTCGAAGGCATTCAGGACGTGACGGTCAACATGGTGTTTGACCCTCCATGGGACGCATCGCGCATGAGCGAGGAAGCTCAGGTCGCGTTGAACTGGTGGTAATCGCAACCGTTTTGCCTTATATATCGTGATAAGCCGATGAACGAGGTATCTCCATGGCCTTCAAGATCATGTCCCTGACCGATGCGGCCGCCGAGCGCATCACCGAGATTATCGAGGACTCCGACAAGCCGGTGATCGGTTTGCGCGTCGGCATCAAGAACGCCGGCTGCGCGGGGGTATCCTATACGATGGACTACGTGTCCGAGGCGGTGAAGGGCGATGACCACGTCACCGACAAAGGCGTTGATGTGTGGATTGACCCCAAGGCCACCATGTACCTGCTCGGTACGGTTATGGATTTCGAACAAGCCAAGATGAGTTCAGGCTTCACCTTCAAAAATCCCAACCAGACTGGTGCCTGCGGCTGTGGTGAAAGCATAACGCTCAAGCCAGCCGACCTGAAGGCCATTGCCGAGGCCCGCGCTATCGCCTGAAGGTGTTGCGTGCGTAGACCGTTTCGCCTATGGGGCAGGGGCTTTCCCTTCTGCCACGAGTAGTTCCATGACCGCCCTGCCTGCGGCCCTCACCATTGTCTCCCCGTCCCATCCGCTGGTCGGGCGCGTATCGCCTCCGGGCAGTAAATCGATCACCAACCGGGCCTTGCTCCTGGCTGCCTTGGCAAATGGAACCAGCCATCTCACTGGCGCTCTGAAGAGCAAGGACACGACCCTGATGGCCGCAGCACTGCGGCGGATGGGCGTCACCATCGAGGAACCTGACGCAACCAGCTTCAAGGTCAGCAGTTCTGGGCGCCTCCAGCGCCCATCGGACCCGCTTTTCCTCGGCAATGCCGGGACTGCCACCCGGTTCCTCACCGCCGCAGTCGCAACGGTCGAAGGCGAGGTGATCGTCGATGGCGACGAAGAAATGCGTCTGCGGCCCATCGGCCCGCTGGTTGCAGCCTTGCGGTCCCTCGGCATCGACGCCTCCAGCCCCACCAATTGCCCCCCGGTCACGGTTCGAGGACGAGGCAGTTTTGGCTCCGGTCGCGTCGAGATCGATGCTGGCTTGTCGAGCCAATATGTTTCCGCTCTGCTGATGGCTGCGCCCTTGGGCGACGGACCCATTGAAATAGCTCTGGCCGGTAGCGACATCGGCGCGCGCGGTTATGTCGACCTTACCCTTGCAGCCATGCGCAGCTTCGGCGCTACAGTGGAGCAAATTGATCTAGGCAGTTGGCTGGTGCAACCCACCGGCTATACCGCCAGTGATCTGGCCATCGAGCCCGATGCGTCCGCCGCTACCTATCTATGGGCTGCGCAGGCTCTAACCGATGGCCGGATCGACCTCGGTGTCGCACCTGCGGATTTTACCCAGCCTGACGCTGCGGCCCATGCCGTGATTGCAAAGTTCCCCAATATGCCGGCCGTCATCGACGGATCGCAAATGCAGGATGCCGTGCCCACTCTGGCTGTTTTGGCCGCATTCAACAACACGCCGGTCCGGTTTGTCGGCATTACCAACTTGCGCGTCAAGGAAACCGATCGAATAAGGGCGGTAGCGACGGAACTCTCCCGTATCGTTCCCGGTCTTGGCACCGAAGAGGGCGATGATCTGATCGTAGCGTCCGACCCCGAGCTTGGGCGCAAGCTTGCTGGCCGGACCACCCTGACGCGAATCGAGACCTATCATGATCATCGCATAGCAATGAGCTTTGCTCTGGCGGGCCTTAGACTAGCGGGTATCACTATTCTCGATCCGGCCTGCGCTGGCAAAACCTATCCGCAGTACTGGGCGATGCTGGAGGGGTTGGGCGTAGTGCTTACGCCTGCGCGTTAAGCTGCCGATACGTCGGCAGTGATTTTTGCCAACACCTGGGACAGCTCATCTTCGCTCACGACCCGGTTGCGGCCGGCATGCTTGGCGCCGTAAAGGCAGCGGTCGGCTCGTTCGATCAGTGAAGTGGCATTGTCTGTCTTCTGGAACATGGCAACACCAAACGATGCTGTGATGCGCCCCAACTTTTCGTTTGTTGAGCGCTTCAGCAATTCCTTGGCCTGTATCGCCCGGCGGACGTTTTCGGCCACTATGACGGCGCCCGCCAGGTCCGTCGACGGCAAGATGGCAACGAACTCTTCACCGCCATAGCGCGCCGCCAGATCCTTGCCCTTGATATTTGACTTCAGCGTCATAGCCACCAGGCGCAGCACCTGATCGCCCGTTTGATGACCATAAGTGTCATTGAAGCTCTTGAAGTGGTCGATATCGACGATCATCAGGCTAAGGGGCGTTTCGCCAACCTGGGCCTCGGCGATGGCCTGCGCCAGACCCTCATCGAAGCTCTTGCGGTTGGCAATTTTGGTTAAGGGATCGAGCATGGATTCACGGCGCACGTCGTCTAGATCCCGCTGCAATCCGGCAATATCCTCCCGCGACGCATGCAGCTTTTGCTCCAGCGACCAGTTGGTTTCCTGCATGCTGCGGGTCTCGACCAGCAATTGCTCGGCCAGAGCCTTTATGGATGTCATCGAAATTTCACCGCCCAGAACGCCGGTCGCCGCTTGCAGAGAGCCGGAATAGATGTGGGCAGTTGTCATTGCCAAGTCGATTGCTTCATGCACAGCCTGGATACGCGCGTGCATGCGCTCCGACACTTCTGTCATGCGGTCGCTGACGTGGGACTTCAGGAACTCATTGTAGAGCGTCTCGGCAAGATCAGAGCTTGGCGTTTCGCCGTTGCGGAAGATGGTGTTGATGCGGGCATTCAGGCTTGGGTTCACCCCGGTCGAGTAAGTATAGAGCAGTTCGTAAAATTGCGGGTAGGGTGGAATGCCGCTACGCTTCAACAGATCAAATGCTGAATTGGCATAGCCAAGCGCTCGTTTGAATTCCTGCTCCGACACTTGCTTCCCTCATGCGCCGCTACTTCAAAGTCGCCGCGTTTTGCCCCGCACGACCTGAATATTGCCAACTATTACCGTTCTACCGTTAACAATACCACCGATGACTTGTGTGAAACGAAGGGGCATAAAGAGCTTCGGTCAATGTCTAGCTCGCGATGCGCGTTGGTCTCAACAGGAAGGCTGGGATGGGGCCCTCGTCTCCGAACGGGGAATTGCTGATTTCGTTCGTTTCGGCTGCACGAGTTTTTGCCGGACGGCGCGTACGTTCACGCTCCCGATGGCGGGGAGCCGGAGTTGACTCTTCCCGCGTGGGCAGAGCCTCCGCCGCCGGTTCCACAGGCGCCTTTGCTGGCTCCTCGGCGATGGCCTGGGGACGTGTGCGGGGGCCACCACGCCTGGTTCTGGCGGGCCGCGCCGGACGCTCTTCCTCGGATTTTTCAGCAACGCTGCTTGCCGGGACAACTGCATCCAGCCAGTCGATCGGTTTCTGGATCAGCTTGACGATGGCATCCAGATGCTTGCTGTCGGACGGTCCAACCAGCGTATAAGCGACACCGGAACGGCCGGCTCGCCCCGTGCGGCCAATCCGGTGCACATAATCTTCGGCATGCACTGGCACGTCGAAATTGAACACGTGGCTGACCGCGGGAATATCCAGCCCACGGGCGGCCACATCGCTCGCCACCAGCAGGGTCAGGCGGTTGTTCTTGAACGCATCGAGCGTCTCGGTGCGGCTCTTTTGATCCATATCGCCATGCAGCGCCCCAGCGCTAAAGCCATGCCGCTCGAGGGAACGAGCTAGCGTGGCCACGTCGCGTTTGCGATTGCAGAAAATGATGGCATTGGTCAGCCCATCCGCTGCACGTACGAGGTCCCGCAGGGAATTGCGTTTGTCTTCGGGCTTGGATGAAACCTTGACCAGTTTCTGGTCGATTGTGTCTGCCGTCGAGCTTTGCCGGGAAACCTGGACGTGAACCGGATCCTTGAGGAACTTTTTGGTCAGCCGTTCGATCTCGCTCGACATTGTCGCCGAGAAAAGCATGGTCTGACGGCGTGGCGGCAGGCGAGAACAAATCTTCTCGATGTCGTCAATAAAGCCCATGTCCAGCATGCGGTCGGCTTCGTCGATGACCAGGATCTCGACGCCATTCAGCATGATTTTGCCACGGTCGATCTGGTCCAGCAGCCGGCCAGGCGTCGCGATCAACACGTCCACGCCGCGATCGAGCTTCTTGTTCTGGTCCTCGAACGACACCCCGCCGATGATGAGTGCCATCGTTATGCGGTGGTTCTTGCCGTATTTCTCGAAGTTTTCGGAAACCTGCGCTGCGAGTTCGCGCGTTGGCTCCAGAATAAGCGTGCGCGGCATACGAGCCCGGGCACGTCCGTTTTCCAGCAACGTCAGCATTGGCAGCACGAACGAGGCTGTCTTGCCAGTGCCTGTCTGGGCAATACCAATCAAATCCTTCTTTTGCAGAAGGTGTGGAATTGCCTGCGCCTGAATTTCGGTAGGCTTGCTGTAGCCGGCGGAAGTAACCGCTTCAGCTACTTTAGGAGACAGGCCAAGCCCGGAAAAATCGTCAGTCAAATCGTGTAATCCAATGTGTAGGACAGCCGGGGCCAGTTCCGGTTCGACCTATTCGAACGGTGCACCGGGATCGTCAGTTGTGAGCAAAAGCCAGCTACGCGAACGCGCTCACAAACTGGAGCGGCCACCTGACGGGATGCACAAGTGCAGAAACGACGGAATGGCCCTGGAGCACCTGCAGCAATGGCGGACTGTGTAGCAAGGAAGCCAGCCGTCCTGCCAGAGATGCTCCAGCGGCGCGGACCATAACGCAAAGACCTTATCTGTCAACGGTCTTGGCGCGTTTAGGCTTAATTGGGCGCCACCAAGTCATCATATATCAAGGTCTGTGACGAAGGCGGCATTTTCCTGGATAAAATCGAAACGTGCTTCCGGCTTGGTTCCCATCAGTCTGTCGACGCTGATGCGCGTGGCGTCCAGATCGTCGCGTATTTTCACCTGCAGCAGCGTTCGAGACTTGGGCGACATCGTGGTTTCACGCAGGTGAGCGAACGGCATTTCACCCAAACCCTTGAACCGCGTCATGTCCACCTTGCCTTTGCCGGTGAATTCAGTCGCCAGCAGCTCGTCCTTGTGGGCGTCATCGCGTGCATAAAGCGTCTTGCCGCCCTGCGTAATGCGATAAAGCGGGGGCAGGGCCAGATATAGATGGCCCCCGTCGATGAGCTTTGGCATCTCCTGAAAGAAGAACGTCATCAGCAGCGAGGCGATATGAGCACCGTCGACGTCAGCATCGGTCATGATGATGATCTTGTCGTACCGTAGATCATCCTCCCGATAGCGCTCGCGCGTGCCGCATCCCAGTGCCTGGATCAGGTCGGAAATCAGCTGGCTGGCCTGCATTTTTTCCCGGCTTGCGCCAGCAACGTTCAATATTTTTCCGCGCAGCGGGAGCACGGCCTGGCTTTGCCTGTTGCGGGCCTGCTTCGCGCTGCCGCCCGCGGAGTCCCCTTCCACGATAAACAGTTCCGCGCCTTGCGCCGCAGTCTGCGTGCAATCGGCCAGCTTGCCGGGCAGGCGCAGCTTGCGCGTGGCGCTCGCCCGATCGATTTCCTTTTCCTTGCGCCGGCGCAGGCGCTCCTCGGCGCGCTCCACCGCCCAGTCCATAAGCTTGCCGGCCTGGTTGGGAGAGGCTGCCAGCCAATGGTCGAACGCATCGCGCAAAGCGGTGTCAACAATCCGCGTTGCCTCACCCGAGGCCAGCTTGTCCTTGGTCTGGCCAACGAATTCAGGCTCACGCACAAAGACCGACAGCATGGCGCTGCAATGGGCAAGGACGTCCTCGGCCGTCAGGATGGCCGCGGCCTTGTTTTTGGTGAGCTCGGCATAGTTCTTGAGACCCCGCAGCAAAGCCAGGCGCAAACCTGCTTCGTGCGTGCCGCCATCGGGGGTGGGCACGGTGTTGCAATAGGAAGAGACCCCGCCATCACCGAGCGTCCATGCGACTGCCCACTCGACCGCGCCATGCGTGCCAGGCTTGCCATGGGTGCCGGCGAAAAGCTCGTCGACGATGCGGGTTTCGCCCTCGATCCGGGCGGCCATGAAATCCCGAAGGCCATCGGGATAGTGGAACACCGCTTTTGCCGGTGCATCGTCGCTGGCCAGGGTCTCGTCGCAGCTCCAGCGCAACTCGACACCGCCGAACAGATAGGCCTTGGCCCGCGTCATGCGGAACAAACGAGCGGCGGAGAAATGTGCTGTATCGCCAAAGATTTGCGCGTCCGGATGGAAGCGCATCATGGTGCCGCGGCGGTTGTTCACCCGTCCGATAACTTCCACTTTGCTGGTAGGGAGCCCGCGTGAATAGCTTTGGCGATAAAGCATCTGGTCACGGGCGACTTCCACGACCAGATCGTCGGACAGGGCATTGACCACGGACACGCCAACACCATGCAGTCCGCCGGAGGTCTCGTAGGCCTTGGAGTCGAACTTGCCGCCGGCGTGCAGCTTGGTCAATACCAGCTCAAGCGTTGATAATTCAGGGTTTTTCGGGTGTGGTTCGACCGGGATACCGCGGCCGTTGTCGGTTACGGTGACATAGCCGTCAGCGCCCACATGCACCTCGATCCGGGTGGCATGGCCGGCAATGGCCTCGTCCATTGAATTGTCGATCACCTCGGCAAAAAGGTGGTGCAGCGCGTTGGCGTCGGTGCCCCCGATATACATGCCAGGACGGCGGCGAACGGGCTCAAGTCCTTCCAGAACCTCGATATCTGCCGCCGAATAGGACCCCGGAACGCTTGCTGGCCGGAGAGCTGATTTTGCGGTCTGTGCCTTGAGGCGCTGGGGCTCGGCACTGATCGAGTCACCGAAAAGGTCTTCTGCTTGCGACATTCATGTTCCGTATCTGTACCCCGAATCGGGTGACGCCAGATGGTACCATATTGCGGCCGATAAGCGGCAAAACAGCCATTTACCGGTTACCCGAACGGCCACGCTCGGGTGCTTATCGGTTAACCGATTGTTACCCGCGACGTCCCCTTGGCGCGGTGGTGCGCGCCCCAGACAAAACCGTCCCAAGATCGATCGTCGGATTTACGTTCCGTTTGCTTCTTGAAAGCACTTTCTTAAACGCGGGTTGGTAAAACAACGTGCATACGGTTTTTGTTTGGAGTTGCCGTATGCGAGCCGACCGGGATCTTCGTTCTGCGTATCAGAACCCGGCTGGTTCAGGAGCCGACATTGATTGGCCGCAAGCCGGGTTTTCCAGTATTGCGTACCGGCTGGCCAAGCTTTGTGTTCCCCGCATCGGGGCTTTGCTTGTGGTCTCCGTGTTTTTCTACTTGGTCTGATCTGCTGCGAATTGCTTTTCGCGGCGGGTTTGGCTATGGCTGGTACATGGCCAGCACCAAGCAGAGGGAGGGCCCGATG
>JAQGJI010000085.1 GCA_028290685.1 Devosia sp.
TAATCCCGGCCCGTCATCAGCCCGGCCGAATTGGATAGCGAGGCCGGAATATTGGGGAACTGGTTCATCACCGAACCGAACAGCGCCAGTTGCGTGCGGTTCTTTTCGTGGTTGGGCTGGTCGGCGCAGGCGAGGTGGCTCATCACCATTTGCGGCGCATAGCCCAAGGCGTGGAGGCGCTCGCGAACGACGCTCGCCTCGTTCAGCCTGAACCCGAATCGATTGAGCCCGGTGTCGAAGTGCAGCGCGGCCGGATAAGCCTCGTTGCGTTCGAGGCATTTGGCCAGCCACTCGTCCAGCATCGCCATGGAGGCAATGACGGGCATCAGGTTTTGCCGGATATAAAGATTTGCCGCGCCCGGATAGAGGCCGTTCAACACGAAGATATGGGCCTCTGGCACTGCAGCGCGCACGGCCATGCCTTCATCAGGCGTGGCAACAAAAAAGAACCGCGCGCCCGCCGCATAGAGCGCCTTGCTCGCCATGGTGATGCCGGTGCCATAGGCATCCGCCTTCACCACGGCAGCGGTCAACGCACCGGCGCTCACCTTGTCCAGGGCACGCCAGTTGCGGGCCAGCGCGCCCAGATCGATACTCAACTGCCCCCCGAGGCCGGACGTAAGCGCCATGAACTATTCCATGCGCTCGGGCAGGTATTCGGCGCGCGCGAGGTTGCCGAAGCGCGTGAATTGCGCCTCAAAGCTCAACTGCACTGTCCCGGTGGGGCCGTGGCGCTGCTTGGCGATGATGACTTCAGCCTTGCCGTGCACCTTTTCCATCTCTCCTTGCCAGGCGATATGCTCCGGCGTGCCCTCCTTGGGCTCCTTGTTCTTGAGATAATATTCTTCTCGATAAACAAACAGCACCACGTCGGCGTCCTGCTCGATAGAACCCGATTCGCGCAAATCCGCCAGTTGCGGATGTTTGTCATCGCGCGATTCCACCTGACGGGAGAGCTGGCTCAGCGCGATGATCGGCACTTCGAGTTCCTTGGCCAGGGCCTTCAGGGTCGTCGTGATTTCCGTCAGCTCCTGCACCCGGTTCTGGCTCGATGCCTTGGACGAACCCGACAGCAGCTGCAGATAGTCCACCACCAGGCAGTCCAGCCCCTTCTGGCGCTTGAGCCGCCGGGCGCGGGCCGCCAGCTGGGCCACGCTGATGCCGCCGGTATCATCGATATAAAGCGGCAGCTTGCTCATCATGTTGGAAACATCGACCAGCTTGGCAAACTGGCTGTCATGAATACGTCCGCGGCGGATGTCGGAGGACGAAACCTCCGCCTGCTCGGCCAGAATACGCGTTGCCAGCTGCTCCGAACTCATTTCGAGGCTGAAGAACCCGACGATGCCGCCATTGACCGTCTTGATATTGCCGTCCGCCTGCACGTCGCTCTTCCAGGATTTTGCGACGTTGAAGGCGATATTGGTTGCCAGCGACGTCTTGCCCATGGCCGGCCGGCCGGCCAGAACAATCAAGTCCGAGCGTTGCAGCCCGCCCATTTGCCGGTCCAGATCATCCAGTAGCGTGGCAATCCCCGACAGGCCCCCATCGCGTTGATAAGCTTCGCCCGCCATCTGGATCGAGGCGCTGAGTGCGCTGGAAAAGCTCTGGAAGCCACCGTCATAGCGGCCCTTTTCCGCCAGCTGGAACAACTCCCCTTCCACCTTCTCGATCTGCTTGTTCGGCGTCATCTCGACGTCCGACTCGTAGGCGACCTGCACCATCTCCTCGCCAACCAGGATCAGGTTGCGGCGTATTGCCAGATCGTAGATCGATTGCCCGTAATCGGCCGCGTTGATAACCGTCGTCGCCTCTGCGGCCAACCGCGCCAGATACTGCGCCATGGTCACATCGGGGAGCAGCTGGTCCGGCAGATGGGTCTTTATGGTCGTGGGATCGGCCGACTTGCCGGCGCGAATGATCTTGCCCGCCAACTCGTAGATATCGCGGTGAATCGGCTCATAGAAGTGCTCCGGACTCAGGAAATCCGCGACCCGATAAAACGCGTCATTGTTGATCAGGATGGCGCCGAGCAGCGCTTGCTCTGCTTCCACATTGTGCGGCGCGAGGCGAAACGATTTGTCTTCGACCGGATGAAGCCGTGCGATCTCTGCCATGATGTGCCTTACGGAAGCGTTAACCTTTCTTAACCACGTGGCGTGGGCAAGAGTCTCGGACCTAACCCGTAAAGGTTAACGCGCCGCGAACCCGCCTGTGAACACTGTGGACAACGGGGAAAGCCAAACCCTTGTATTGCATGAGAACAGGGCGCGAACAAGGCAAGTCTTTTTTAAGGCAACCTGAACTCTGAACGAAAAAAAGCCGGGCGCGAAGCCCGGCTTTTGGTCTGGCTGGCAGTAAGCTTAGATCTCGTCGTCGAAACGATCGTCCTGCTGCGCGTCCTTCTGGCCGGCGGCGAAATCGCCTTCCACATCATCGTCATACTGGGTGACGGTCACATCCTCGCCGGCAGACTGGCGTGAGGCTTCGTCTTCGGAACGGGCAACGTTGACGTTGATTGATACGGCAACTTCAGCATGCAAATTCAGCGCAACGGCGTGCACGCCAACCGACTTGATCGGATCGGCCAGGTCAACCTGCGAGCGTTGCACGGTGAAGCCATCGGCGGCCAGGGCTTCCACCACGTCACGCGACGCGACCGAACCATAAAGCTGGCCCGTCTCGCCCGCCTGCCGGATAATCACCACGGTGCGGCCATTCAGGCCTTCAGCGATACCTGCAGCAGCATTGCGGCGATCTTCATTGCGCTTTTCGATATTGGCGCGCTCACCCTCGAACTTCTGGCGGTTCGCGGCAGTCGCGCGCAGCGCCTTGCCCTGTGGCAGAAGGAAATTGCGGGCAAAGCCGTCCTTGACGGACACTTCATCCCCGATCGAACCAGTGCGGCCGA
>JAQGJI010000089.1 GCA_028290685.1 Devosia sp.
ATGAAGCCGCGTTCGGCGGCGACAAAGGGATTGGCGAAGCGGTCTTCGTACTCGGCGGTGCGCTGGGCGATCTTGTCCTTGTCGCCCAGTTCAGACCGGTAGAGGATTTCCGTCGCGCCCTTGGCGCCCATGACGGCGATTTCGGCAGAGGGCCAGGCGTAGTTCACATCCGCCTTGATGTGCTTACTCGCCATCACGTCATAGGCGCCGCCATAGGCCTTGCGGGTGATGACGGTCACCAGCGGCACCGTCGCTTCGGCATAGGCAAAGAGCAGCTTGGCGCCGTGCTTGATGATACCCCCATATTCCTGCGCCACGCCGGGCAGAAAGCCCGGAACGTCCACGAAGGTCAGGATGGGAATTTCGAAACTGTCACAGAAACGGGTGAAACGGGCGGCCTTCTTGGAGGCGTTGATGTCGAGGCACCCGGCGAGCACCAGGGGCTGGTTGGCCACGACGCCGACGGTTTCGCCATCGAGGCGGATAAAGCCACACAGAATATTGCCGGCATGATCTTTCTGGATTTCGAGGAAGTCGGCCTCGTCAGCGATTTTCTCGATCACCTCGCGCATGTCATAGGGCTTGTTGGCGCTGTCGGGGATAATCGTGTCGAGGCTCATGTCCGGGCGGTCGATCGGATCGATGCTTGGCAGTCGCGGCGCCTTTTGACCCGCAGCGAGCGGCAGGTAGCTGAACAGGCGCCGCACTTCGAGCAGGGTCTCGATGTCGTTCTCGAACGCCGCATCGGCAACGGAGGAAATTTTGGTGTGGGTCGAGGCGCCGCCGAGTTCCTCCTGGGTCACGCTTTCATTGGTGACGGTCTTGACCACGTCAGGGCCCGTCACGAACATGTAGCTGGTGTCTTTCACCATATAGATGAAGTCGGTCATGGCCGGCGAATAGACGGCGCCGCCAGCGCAGGGGCCCATGATGACGGAAATCTGCGGCACGGCGCCCGAGGCCTGCACATTGCGCCAGAACACGTCGGCGTACCCGCCGAGCGACGCTACTCCTTCCTGGATGCGCGCGCCGCCTGAATCATTGAGCCCGATGATGGGGGCGCCGTTCTGCACGGCAAGGTCCATGATCTTGCAGATTTTGCGCGCATGAGTTTCGCTCAGCGAGCCGCCAAAGACAGTAAAATCCTGGCTGAACACATAGGTGAGCCGCCCGTCGATCGTGCCCCAGCCCGTGACCACGCCATCGCCGGGGATAATCGTGTCGGCCATGCCGAAATCGGTCGCCCGATGGGTGACGAACATGTCGTACTCTTCGAAACTGCCCGGATCGAGCAGGACGTCGAGCCGCTCGCGGGCGGTCAGCTTTCCCTTGGCGTGCTGGATATCGATGCGCTTGCTGCCACCACCGAGCCGCGCCTGGGCGCGCTTGTCTTCAAGTTCGGCGATGATGTCTTGCATGGCGCACGCTCCGGCTGCCTCTTGTTCCGGTTCGGGCAGTCAGGGGCGAGATTGGCGGGGTGCGCGGAAAAAAGCAAACCTCAATATCAGCTTAGGCGGGATCAAACGCTGGACGCGCCGCGCCGATCTCGCTCAGCCCTGCGGCAAAGCGGTGGGCATTGCGAACATATGCGTCTGCCGAAGCCTTGATCCGGGCAATCGCTTCGGCGTCCAACTGCCGGATCACCTTGCCCGGCGCGCCGACCACGAGCGAGCCATCGGGGATCTCCTTGCCCTCGGTGATGAGAGCGCCGGCGCCGATCAGGCAATTGCGCCCGACCTTTGCGCCATTCAGCACGGTGGCGCCCATGCCGATCAGGGTATCGTCGCCAATGGTGCAGCCATGCAGCATGGCCTTGTGGCCAATGGTGCAGCCGGCGCCAATGGTCAGGGGATAACCCATGTCGGTGTGCAGCACCGCGTTTTCCTGCACATTGCTGCGGGCGCCGATGGTGATCGGTTCGTTGTCGCCGCGCGCAACCACGCCGAACCAGATGCTGACGCCGGCACCGGCGATCACCCTGCCGGCGACCACCGCATTGGGGGCAATCCAGGCGATTTCCGGATCGATTTCCGGGGCAACTCCGTCCAGCGTGTAAAGCGGCATGCGGCGATCCTCAAACAACGACGCCATAGGCTTCGCGCATTTGAGCAATTTCGCCAAGGGTGTGCTGGAACAGGCTCCAGTCGTCGGCCTGGGCAAAGGGTGCCCAGATTGCTTCTACCTCATCGATGAGCATGGTGCGCGGAACTGTTCGGGCAAAGTAGGGATGCTCGAGATTGAGATCCAGGCTGGGGGAATACCGCTCAAGGCCGTTCGCGACTGGGCGGAACGCTTCGCTGGCATAATGGATGGCCGATGGGCTGCGAGCCGCCCGGTCGGCGCTCAGCACACCGCCGCGCCAATCAAAGAAAAATTGCTCGTAGGGCGCCTTGCTCGTGCCCAGAAAGCCAAACAGATCAGTAACAAAAGCGCCATCGCTCTCGGTATCCATAGGCGCAAGGCCAAGGCGCCGCAGCACTTGCCTGGGCAGTTGCGCGCGAAACTCGGGCCAGATTGTATTCAGCGCCGGCTCCAGTTTTTCGAGGCTGGACAGGGGCAGAAGGCACTCGGCAAGCCGGGTCACGTTCCAGGCCAGCGTGTCGGGCTGGCGGCCGAAGCTGTAAATCCCGCTCTCGTCGAAATAGGCGGCGGTGAAGGCTGGATCGTAGGTCGGCAGGAACCGCCAGGGACCGTAATCAAAGCTTTCGCCGGTGATGTTGATGTTGTCGGTGTTGAGCACGCCATGCACAAAGCCGGCGGCTGTCCACTGGGCGCCCAGCCGCGCCACACTGGCCGCAACGGCCTCAAGGAATGCCACAGGCTTGTCGGGGACTTCCGCCAACTGCGGGTAATAGGTCGCTATGGCGTAGTCGAGCAGCCGCTCAAGGTTCTCGTGGTCCTCCAGATAGGCGAGCCGCTGGAACGTGCCGATGCGGATATGACCGTGGCTGAGGCGAACCAGGACCGACGAGCGGGTGGGAGAGGGTTCATCGCCGCGATAAAGCTGCTCGCCGGTTTCAACCAGCGAAAAGCTCTTGGAGGTGTAAACGCCCAGCGCTTCGAGCATCTCGGTGGCCAGCACTTCGCGCACGCCGCCCTTGAGGGTGAGGCGCCCGTCGCCACCGCGCGACCATGGCGTCTTGCCGCTGCCCTTGGTGCCGAAATCGAGCAGGCGGCCGTCCACGAGGTCGTAGCCTTGGGCAAAGAGAAACCCGCGCCCGTCACCCAGATCAGGATTGTAGGAGCGGAACTGGTGACCGTGATAGCGCAACGCCAGGGGATCGGGGAAACTGCCGGGAAGGGGCTCGAAACGGGAAAAATGCGCCAGCCATCGCGCTTCATCGAGATCGTCCAGACCCAAGCGCGCAGCCCAGCGCTGATCGCGGTGGCGCAGGATGGTTTGGGGGAAATCGGCTGGTGCGACACGATCAAAGAACGCATCACCCAGCAGCTCATGATTGCGGGCAGCCTTGAACTGGGACATGAAGTGCTAACGCTGGCACAGCCTTTCGGGTTCGTCAGTGCAACCCAGCCTATCGCCTCAACAGCTAGCCGGATCAGGCAAATGGACCTATATCGATCCAGATGAACTCCGAAACTGACATTTTACATCTTTCCCCGTTCAAGGCCGTCATCTTCGACATGGACGGCACCCTGCTCGATACCGAGAGCGTGTTTCGAACCATTGTCTTTGAAGTCTGCACCGAGTTGGGCTTTGAAATGACGGACGCGGTTCATATGGGCATGGTGGGCAGCAGCCACGAGCGCACCAATCAATTGCTGGTCGAAGCCTATGGGGTCAGCTTTCCCTATAGCATGTTTGACGAGCGGTGCCGGGTGATCATGCGCGAACGCAGCCAGGGGGGCGTGCCGGTCAAGATCGGGGCGCGGGAACTGATCGACGAATTGCGTGAGCGTGGCATACCGACGGCCGTGGCAACCTCGTCACGGCGGGTCCATGCCGATACCCACCTGGGGGCGGCCGGGCTGCTGGATTTGTTCGACACGGTAGTAACCCGCGATGATGTTATCCATCCCAAGCCGAACCCCGAGCCTTATCTGCTCGCAGCGCAGCGCCTGGGCGTCGATCCGCTGCAGTGCCTCGCGATTGAAGACAGCTATGCTGGTGTGCAGGCGGGACATGCTGCGGGCATGCAGACCGTGATGGTGCCCGATCTGGTGCATCCCAGTGAGGAAATCCGCGCGCTGGGCATTGCCGTGCTGGAGAGCCTGGAGCATGTGCGGCGGGCGGCGTTTCCTAACCGCTGAAGCAAGCCTCACCGTGGTTTTCCACAGCTACACCCTCTAGCGCTGGGCTTCTGTTGCTCGGATGCAACAGATCAGGATAATTATCCGGCGCAGACTCTGGCGTGCGTAAACTTTTACGCAACCGGACAAGGCCGCCTTCACCACCATTCAAGCTGTTCAATTTCCTGCCTTTTCATCCGGCGCCGGCTCAGTTAACCGTATTTTAAGATGCTAACCGCTATGGTTAAGCGGTCGTAAATTTTGGCTTCCCAGAGTAGTGGGCCTTGGCTAGGGTGCCGGCCGATATCTCTCGGCGGCCCGCAACGACGGACACCGCAGAACGAAGGCCCGCCGGATATGGCTGGACGGGCTCAGGGGCAAGGACGAGGCATTGGCGCAAAGCTGGCAACCAGTTGTTAAACGTGCAGTTTCTCACGTGATTGCCTTCAGCGCCGCGGCGCTTCTCGGTTTTACCACCCTCGGCAGTGTGCAGGCCGAAACCACCCAGGTCGGGATCGTTTCTCCGCTTCCGGTTCCCGCTCAATTGGCGCAGTTGCGGACCCAGCCACCCATTGGGCCGACCATTGTCCCCCTCTCGGCAGGCCAGCAGCCACTGACGCCCGCATTGCTCAGCAATTATCTTGAACGCCAGCAAGCCCTGCGCGCTGTCAATGTGCACTCGCTCGGGGAACCTCAGGAACTCAACACCGAAGTGCTTCTGGGCTACATTGCGCGTGGCTCGTTTGGCGACAACAGCGCTGTTTCCGCGCTGGCGAGCTTTGCGGCACCGGCACCAACTCCGGCAGCTCAACCAGAACTCAACCCCTCCTCACTGGCCGCCTATATCGAAAGCGGCTATCAGCCGATTGAAAAGCGCGTGGAACGCGCAGAGGCCGAGCGCGATTGCCTGGCCCAGGCGATCTATCATGAAGCGCGTGGGGAAAGCGCGGCCGGCCAGTTGGCGGTGGCCAATGTGATCGTCAACCGGGCGCGGTCCGGCAAGTTTCCATCCACCTTGTGCGGCGTCATCTATCAAAATGCCAACAAGGGTCGCTACCGCTGTCAGTTCACCTTTGCCTGCGATGGCCGCAGCGATGCCGCGGGTGAGCGCCGTGCCTGGGTCCGCTCGGCTGCACTGGCCGAGGACGTCTATGTCGATTTTGCGCTGGGCGAGACTGTAGGGGCCGTACCGGGTTCAGTGCTGTATTATCATACCACCGCCGTACGTCCTTCGTGGTCCAATACCTTCAACGCCGTTGC
>JAQGJI010000147.1 GCA_028290685.1 Devosia sp.
AGACGTCTTCGCTCAGTTCGGCCAACCGCCCGCTACGCAGAATGCCCGCTGCGCAGACCAGCCGATTGAGCCCCCCGAAGGCCGCATGCGTCTGGGCGATGGCGCTGTCGAGCTCGGCCCGGCTGCGAACATCACCCTTGAACGTCAGGCACTCAAGGCCCTCTGACCGCAATTGATCCTGCACCTGCTTCAACCCCGTGTCCGCGGCGTCGAACAGGGCAATCCTAGCGCCCTGCCGGGCAAAGTGCAGGGCTGCTGCCCGCCCCATGCCCGAGCCGCCGCCGGTGATGAAAAAAGCTGGATTGGTCATGATTGTGCTCCGGCCGACGCGCTCGGCTTCTCGATGAATTCAAAGGTCACGCCATCGCCATTGCGCAGATAGACCACCCCCGCGCCCTTGTTGGGGCCGGCGGTGTTGATCACGGGCGGCGAGAGCGGCACGAAACCGTACGGGCGGCAGGCCTCGATGGCGCCGTCGATATTGCATACGTCAAAGGCAAGATGGGCAAAGCCCGCATCGCAAGGCCGCGACTGCACCACGCTGCGGTCCGCCGGCGCGGTATATTGGATCAGTTCCACCGTGTGGTCGGGCCGCCGGAGATAGACCACCTCGACGCTGGCCCCCGCGACGCCCACGATCGCCGAGATGATGGCTGGATCGCGCGGCGCGCGGCTGACAAGCTCGAAGCCCAGCACATCGAGATAAACGCCCACCGAGTCATCGAGGCTCGATACGGTGAAGCTGGTGTGGTTGGTCGAGAGGATGGCGAATGCACTCATGATGGTCTCGCTGGTATGGGCGCGTCGGCCGCAATCAGCCCCTCGCCCCTGAGGTCTGCCCAGAAGGCGCGGGGAATCTCCTGCGCCATCAGGGCCATGTTCTCGTGTATCTTGTCCGCCGAGCGGGTGCCGACGATGACGCTCAGCACTTCCCGGGGCGCCGCGCAGAACTGCAGCGCTGCTGCGCGCAGGTCAGTGCCGTGGCGCGCAGCCACCCGCTGCAGCGCCGCGACGCGCTGCAGGACGAGTTCGCTGGCAGGCGCATAATCATAGGTCGTGCCGCCCGCCAGCAGGCCCGAATTGAACGCTCCGCCAATCACCAGCCGGGCGCCATGCCGACGGCAGGCCGGCAGCAGCGTGTCGAGCGCCGCGTGATCGAGCAGGCTGTAGCGCCCGGCGAGCAGGAACATGTCCGGCGTGGCCCGCTCCAGCGTCATCAGGCAAGGCTCAACGCGGTTGACGCCGAGACCCCATGCGGCAATCACGCCCTCGGCCCTGAGCCGGTCGAGCGCCCGCATCGCGCCCGTCTCGGCGGTCGCAAACATTGCCTGCCAGTCCGCGCCATGCGCGTCCTCGGCCAGGTCGTGGATATAGGCGATATCGATGCGCGCCAGCCCAAGCCGTTGCAGGCTGTCTTCGATGGATCGCATTGTTGCATCGTACGAATAGTCGAAGCGGATCGAGAACGGCAGGCCGGCCCGGAAGTGGCGATAGTCCCCATTGCTTGCGGGGTCCGCCGACAGCAGGCGCCCTACCTTGGTCGACAGCACGAAACTGTCCCGTGGCCGGCTCCGCAATGCGGCGCCCACCCGGTGCTCGGACAGGCCCGTGCCATATTGCGGGGCCGTATCGAAGTAGCGGATGCCTGCGGCCCAGGCAGCTTCAAGCGCCGCGTGCGCCGCCGCATCGTCCATGGCCCGGTAGAGATTGCCGATCGGGCCCCCACCCAGGCCCAGAGGGCTCTCGGCAATAATGTCGAAAGCCCGCATGATCAGGCCAGCACGTACCCGCCCGACACATCCAGGATCGTCCCGGTGACGAACCTTGATGCATCGGCGCAAAGGAACAGCACGCCTTCGACGATATCGGCCGGCTCGGCGAGCCGCCCCAGCGGAATCTGCGCCGCCAGGTCGCGGACCGCCTGCTCGCCACCGATGAGGTCGGCCACGCGCTCGGCATTGACCGGTCCCGGGGCAATGGTGTTCACGCGGATGCCGTAACCGGCATACTCGCGCGACAGATGCCGCGTCAGCCCGATGATCGCCGTCTTGGCCGCCGTGTAGGAGCATCCAAGCAGCGGGCTCACCGACCGCCCGGCATTGGACGAGAAGTTGACGATGCGGCCGCGCCGGGCTTCCATCATCCCTGGCAGCACCGCCTTGGCGCAGATGAAGCTGCCGCGTACATTGGAGCCGAACACGGCATCCCATTCCTCGACCGGCGTCTCATGGGTTGGGCGAAAGGCGGCACCATAGCTGCCGGCGGCGTTTATCAGGTTCTCCACCGGCCCCCACTGGGACGCGATGGCGCCCACCATGTCCATTACGGCGGCTTCATTGCCCACGTCGGCACCGAAACACAGCGTGGTGCCGCCCGCGCGCTCAACAGCTGCGGCGGTATCGGCTGCACGCTCGGCGGACAGGTCGCACACGGCGACGCGCGCGCCCAGTGCCGCGAATTGTAGCGCGACTTCGCGGGCGATCCCGCGGCCTGCGCCGGTGACCAGTACAACCTGGCCGTCAAAACTCATTTGCGTCATCGTCTGCGTAACCTTATGCCCGCTCGTGCCGGGCCACATCGGCGGGGAGTGCCGGTGGCTGGTTGGCGCTCTGCATGTGCTCGACCGTAAGAAATTCCAGCGTGCTTTCGCCCACATTCTCGAGATCGTGGACCTTGCAGTCACCGGCATTGTAGATGTGATGCACGGTATCGCCCGGCTGATAGACCGCTTCCACCACGCTGCCGTCCTGGCTGCGCGAAATGGCCTTGCCGCCGCTTATCGCCGTCCAGAAATAGTCGAGGACGTGGCGATGAAATCCGATCCGTTCACCTGGCGCCAGCTTTATCGACCACACCCGGACGCGGTCGGTTTCCGACAGGAGTTTCTGGCCCACACAGGGGTTGAGCTGCCCCTGCTCCAGGTCCAGCGCCACCTCTTGTGGCCACCGGGCTTGTTGTTCAGACATGATAAAACTCCAAGAAAAGAATAGCTTCGCGTAACCGTGTCGCGGCCCCTGCGAGCGAGTGCGCCCGCAGGGGCCTGTTAGTTAGAACGAGGGGATCTGCGGCATGTCGTCGCCGACCCACTTCTTGTAGATTCCGCCCAGCGTGCCGTTCTGATGGTTCAGGAACACCCAGGTATCGACCCAATGCTGCCAGTCGGCATCGCCGCGGCGCATGCCCAGGCCGAGATAGAACAGGTTGAGGTCATACTTGGTCTCGAACTTGCCCGGAAACCGCTCGTTGAGGACGGCAAAGCGATGATCGCCGGTGGCCAGCAGATCGATCTGGCCAGCGCCCAGCGCGACGACGCTGGTGGCATCGTCGTCGAAGCGCACGATCTCCGTGCCTTCCGGAGCGGTGCGATCAAGGTCGATTTCCACGGTCGTCCCGCGGGCAACGCCGACGCGCTTGCCAACGAGGTCCTCCGGACCGTTCACTTCAAGCTCGGACGGCCCGAACACAACGGTGCGGATCAGGCTGTAGGGGCTCGAAAAAGCCACCTGTTTGGCCGTTCGGCAGTGATTCTGAACGTGGCGACCACCAGGTCCGCCTGCCCGCTGAGCAGCACGGGAATGCGGCCCGGGCCGGTGGTCGGCACGATCTCCAGTTCCACGCCGAGGTCGGCAGCGATCTTCTGGGCCGTCTCGACATCGGATCCCTGCGGCGCGCCCTGGGCGTCCGTGGATGCGTAGGGGGGCGAGCCCATGTCGATGGCCACCTGGATCTTACCCCGGGCGATGATGTCGTCGAGCGTGCCAGCCATGGTGGGCACGGAAAGTGCCAGCACGGCGGCCACGGCACAGGACGCGCGCGCGAACGTCTTCAGAAAAGTCATCCTATCCTCCTTCAAGAGACTCTGGTCGATACGAACTGCTGCAACTCCGGCGTCTGGGGTGAGCCGAAGAGTTGTTCGGGGGGGCCCGATTCGTGCACGCGCCCGGCATGCATGAAGATCACCTTGTCGGCGACCTGGCGGGCAAAACTCATCTCGTGCGTGACCAGGATCATGGTCATGCCCTGCTCTGCAAGGTTCTCGACCACCTTGAGCACTTCTTCCTTGAGCTCGGGGTCGAGCGCCGAGGTCACTTCATCGAACAGCATCACCTTGGGCGACATGGCCAGCGAGCGGGCAATGGCCACGCGCTGCTGCTGTCCGCCCGAAAGCTGTTCAGGGTAGGCATTCACCTTGTCGCTGAGCCCGACCTGCTCCAGCACCCGTGCGGCAACCTGCTTGGCCTCCACCAGCGGCATGCGCTTCACGACCGTCAGGGCCAGGGTGATGTTGCGCTCCACCGACAGGTGCGGAAACAGATTGTAGTGCTGGAAGACAATGCCGACATCCTGGCGCAGGCGGCGCAGGTCGGTGCCCTGGTCGCTGACCTTGTAATCGCCCACCTTGATGGTGCCGGCCTGGATTTCCTCCAGCCCGTTGAGACAGCGCAGGGCGGTGCTCTTGCCCGAGCCGCTGCGCCCGATCAGCACCACAACCTCGCCCCGCTCTACCGCGAAGGACACGTCCTTGAGCACCGCCAGGGCGCCATACGACTTGGAGATATTGGATACCTCAACGAGGGACATGAAGTTTCCTTTCGAGATAGCGGCTCAACGCCGACAGCGGGAAGCAGAGCGCGAAATAAATGGCGGCCACACAACCGAAGACGAGGAAGGGCTCGAAGGTGACGTTGTTGATCAGCTGCCCGGACCGCGTCAGCTCGGTGAAGCCGATCAGCGATGTGACCGAGGTGTTCTTGATGATCTGCACCGCAAACCCCACGGTGGGCGGCAGAGCCAGGCGGATCGATTGGGGAATGATGACATAGCGCAACTGCTCGGAGCGGGTGAGGCCCAGCGACGCGGAGCCCTCCCATTGCGGGCGAGGGATTGTCTCGATGGTGCCGCGCCAGATTTCGGCGAAGAAGGCGCTGGAATAGCAGGTCAGCGCTATCGCCGCGGCCACCATCGGATGCACCGAGTAGCCATAAAGCGCCAACCCGAAATACACGAGGAACAGCTGCATCAGCAGCGGCGTGCCCTGGAACAGCAGGATGTAGACCTGGGCAATGCGACGGATGACCGCCTGGCGTGAAATGCGCATCAGCGTGACGATGGCGCCGACCAGCCCGCCGCCCGCAAAAGCGATCAGGGAAAGCAGGACCGTCCAGGTGGTCGCCTCGAGCAGCAGCCGGATTTCGAGGATGGTGAATTCGCGGATCATGAATGGGCTCCCACGGCCCTGGCGCCAAGGGCCCGCCGCCGGGGAAAGATGAGCCGGGCGATCAGCGAGAGTCCGCCCCGGAATGCCAGGGCGAGGCCGAGATAGGCGGCGGTGGTGATCAGGTAGATTTCGAAGCTGCGGAAGGTGCGCGAGCCGATCGCATTGGCCGAGGAGGTCAGCTCGTGCGCCCCGATAGCCGACACCACGGCCGAGCCCAGCATCAGCAGCGTGAACTGGCTCACCAGTGCCGGATAAACCTTTTCCAGCGCTGGCAGGATGACGACATGGCGGAAGATTTCAAAGCGGTTGAGGCCCAGCGCTTCGGCCGCCTCGATCTGGCCGGGCGGCACCGCCTCGATACCGGAGCGCACGATCTCGGTGGCATAGGCCCCGAAATTGAAGATCAGCGCGATGATTGCCGCCGTGTTGGCGTCCAGCCGCACGCCGGCGGCCGGCAGGCCGAAATAGATGATGAGGATCTGCACCAGGAGCGGTGTATTGCGGACGAACTCCACGTATGCGGCGCACAAAATGCGCAATGCCGCGACCCTGGAGTTGCGCCCCACGGCGCACAGAATGCCGATGACGAGGCCCACGATCATGCTGCTGATCGAATATTGCACGGTGCGCCCCGCGCCCGCCGCCAGTGTGGCGATG
>JAQGJI010000173.1 GCA_028290685.1 Devosia sp.
CAAATTGCCTGTCGGTAGCAATCGCCGGTCAGTTCGCCTATCTATGTCATAGATTTTCAAAAGCGATCCTATGGTCAAGCCACCCACCAAGCCCAAAACTACTTCTGGTCCGCAGCGCAAAACCGCGCGCCGCGCCGACACGCTCCCCACGCGCGAGCAACTGCTGGCCGCCCTCGCCGAACAATCCGACATCAAGGGCAAGCGCGATCTGGCCAAGGTGTTCGGCATTCGCGGCGACATGCGCCGGCCCTTCAAGGCCATGCTGAACGAACTCGAAGGCGATGGCGTGATCACCCGCACCCGCAAGGCGCTGCGCCGCACCGCCGCCCTGCCCCATGTGACCGTGCTCGATATTCCGACCGACGCCGATCCGGACAATCTGCACGCTTTCCCGGCGCAGTGGAACGAGGAAGAAGGCGACAAGCCTCGCGTCCAGGTCCTGGGTGGCCGCGACGCGCGCATCGTTCCCGCCCCGGGCGATCGTATCCTTGCCCGGATCGACGCGGGCGAGGGCACGACGCCGGTTTACACCGCCCGGCCGATGAAGATCATCGACAAGCCCCGCCGCGGTCATATCGGCATCGTGCGCATGGACGAGGACGGCGCCCGCCTGATTCCCGTCGACCGCAAGCAAAAGGAGATGCGCATACCGCTTGGCGACCTGCTCGACGCCAAGGACGGCGATCTGGTCGAGGTCGAGGTCAAGCTGTCTGGCCGCCTGATGATACCGCGCGCCAGGGTCACGAGCGTTGTTGGCAATCCCGCCTCCGAAGGGGCCGTCAGCCTTATTGCCATCCACGCGCTGGAAATTCCCTACAAGTTCCCCGCTTCCGTCATCCGCGAAGCCGAAGAGGCTACCGAATCGACCCTGAAGGGCCGCGAGGATTGGCGCGATGTTCCGCTGATCACCATCGATCCGCATGACGCCAAGGATCACGACGACGCCGTTTATGCCGAGCCCGACACCGACCAGAACAATGCCGGCGGCCATATCGTCACCGTCGCCATTGCCGATGTCGCTGCCTATGTCCGCCCCGGCACAGCGCTTGATCGCGAAGCCTATCTGCGCGGCAATTCGGTTTATTTCCCCGATCGTGTCGTGCCCATGCTGCCCGAGCGCATTTCCAACGAACTGTGCTCCCTCAAGGAAGGCGAACCGCGCGCAGCTCTTGCCGTGCGCATGGTCATCGGCGCCGACGGCCGGAAGCGCAGCCACTCCTTCCATCGCATTCTGATGCGCTCGGCCGCCAAGCTCAGCTACCGGCAGGCCCAGGCCGCCATTGATGGCAAGGCTGACGACAAGACAGGGCCCCTGCTCGATCCTATCCTGCGCCCGCTCTATGCGGCATACGACACCATGACCAAGGCACGCGACAAGCGTGGTCCCCTCGACCTGGACCTGCCGGAGCGCAAGATCATCCTTGATGAAAAGGGCCTCGTTAAGGACATCCGCATTCCCGAGCGTCTGGACGCCCACCGCCTCATCGAGGAAATGATGATCGCGGCCAATGTCGCTGCTGCCGAAACTCTGGAAGCCAGGCACTCGCCCCTGCTCTACCGCGTCCACGACGAGCCCAGCAGCGAAAAGCTCCAGTCCTTGCGCGACTTCCTTGGTTCGCTCGATATCGCCATCAAGAAATCGGACAGCGTGCGCGCCTCCGACTTCAACGGCATCCTGGCCCAGGCCCGCAAGGCCGGCAATGTCGAGCAGGTCTCCGAAATGGTGCTCCGCTCCCAGGCCCAGGCGGTTTACGACAACGAGAACCTGGGCCATTTCGGCCTCAACCTCGATCGTTATGCCCACTTCACCTCGCCGATCCGCCGCTATGCCGATCTCATCGTCCACCGCGCTCTGGTGCGGGCATTGGGTCTGGGGCCTGATGGTCTGAGCGACAGCGAAATGGACAAGCTGCCCGGCATTGCCCAGCATATCTCGGCCACCGAACGCCGCGCCATGAACGCCGAGCGCGAAACCGCCGATCGCCTTCTCGCCCAGTTCCTGGCGGCCCAGATCGGCGCGCGGTTCGAAGGCCGTATTTCCGGCGTCACCCGTTCCGGGCTTTTCGTGCGCTTGGCTGAAACCGGCGCCGATGGCTTCATCCCCGCCTCGACCCTGGGCCAGGATTACTACCGCTATGTGGAAGAGCAGCAGGCCATGGTTGGCGAGCGCACCGGCGAGAAGTTCACGCTGGGCGATCGGGTCACCGTTCGGCTGCTCGAAGCGGCGCCCGTCGCCGGAGCCTTGCGGTTCGAACTGCTTTCGGAGGGCACGCGCGGCAATCCGTCCTCTGGCAAACGCTCGATCAAACGACCATCTAGAGCCCAGGCAGTTAGAGTCCGCAAAAAGAGGTGAAGCGATGGCCGGCAAGACAAAAGCAATCGATCAACGTAGCGCTGGCCAGGCCATGTGGCGCGGCACGCTCTGCAAGTGCCCCCATTGCGGTCAGGGCAAGATGTTCCGCACCTATCTCAAGGTCGCCGATCACTGCGACGTCTGCGGCGAAGAGCTGAACCTTCATCGCGCCGATGATTTCCCGCCCTATCTCGCCATCATGATCGTTGGCCACCTCCTCGTCGCCATCATGCTGCACATGGACATGGCCTATCGCGTCAACCCCTTGACCTACATGTACACCATGATCCCCCTGGCGGTGATCCTGCCCCTGGCCATCCTCCCCTCCATCAAGGGAGCCATCGTCGGG
>JAQGJI010000213.1 GCA_028290685.1 Devosia sp.
GACGCGGCCGGGCGAGACGCCGGAGTATTCCAACCAGTTCCAGGCCCGGCTGGTCTGGATGAGCGACGAGCCGGCCTATCCGGGGCGCTCTTACCTGCTCAAGGTTGGCGCACAGCTGGTTCCCGCCACCATCACCGATCTCAAGTTCCGCACCAATGTCAACACACTGGAGCAGACGGCTGCCACCAAGATCGACCTCAATGAAGTTGCGACCGTCACGATTGCGACCGACAAGCCGATCGCGTTCGACTCCTATCGCCTCAATGCGCGAACCGGCGGCTTCATTCTGGTCGATCGGCTCTCAAACGCTACTCTGGCGGCAGGAACCATCGACTTCGGCCTGCGCCGGGCACAAAATCTCACCTACCAGTCGTTTGACGTCAATCGCGACGTGCGCGCCGCCCAGAAAGGGCAGCAGCCGCATATCATCTGGTTTACCGGGCTGTCGGGCTCGGGCAAATCCTCGATTGCCAACCTTTTGGAAAAGCGCCTCACCGCCGAAGGCCGCCACGCCTACATCCTGGATGGCGACAATGTGCGCCATGGCCTGAACAAGGACTTGGGTTTCACCGAAGCCGCGCGTGTCGAGAACATCCGGCGCGTTGCAGAGGTCGCCCGGCTCATGGCTGACGCCGGGCTGATCGTGCTTGTCTCGTTCATTTCCCCGTTCGAAAAGGAGCGGCGGCTGGCGCGCGAGATCGCCGGCGACGTTGCCTTCACCGAAGTCTATGTCAACACGCCGCTCGCGGTATGCGAAGCACGCGATCCCAAGGGCCTCTACAAGCGCGCGCGCGCCGGGGAGATCAAGAATTTCACCGGCATCGATTCCCCGTTCGAGCCCCCGGTCAACGCTGAACTGGTGCTGCAAGGGGCAATGGAAGATCCGCTGGTGCTGGCCGATCAACTGCATGACTGGCTGAAGTTGTAAAAAAAAAGGGCGCCTGAGGCGCCCTTTTTCCAAGCGGGCAAGTTACGCCCGGCCGAACTCGTCTTCGATGCGGATGATATCATCCTCGCCCAGGTAGGAGCCGGTCTGGACCTCGATCAGTTCCAGCTCGATCTTGCCCGGGTTGGCCAGCCGATGCGTGCAGCCGAGCGGCAGATAGATGGACTGGTTTTCGCTCAGGACCGTGATCTTGCCGTCCACGGTCACCTCTGCGGTGCCGCGCACCACGATCCAGTGTTCGGCCCGGTGATGGTGTTTTTGCAGGCTAAGCTTCTTGCCGGGCTTCACAAACAGGCGTTTCACCTGGAAGCGCTCCCCGCTCAGGACCGATGCATAGCCGCCCCAGGGGCGGTAGGCGGTCTTGTGGATTTCGGTGAGATTGGACGTTGCTGTGCTGGCGCGCAGCGTCTTGACCATGGCGCCGACCTTTTGGGCTTCCGACAGCTTGCCGACGTAAACGGCATCATTGGTTGCCACCACAACCACATCATCGAGCCCCTCGACTGCAACATGCCCGTCATCGGTAATGATCAGGGAATTGCTGACATTGCTCAGCGTTACAGCGCCGCGGGTGACGTTCTGGCCTGCATCCTTGGCGCTGGTTTTCCAAACGGCGTCCCAGCTTCCTAAATCCGACCAGCCGAAGTTCACCGCGATCACGGCCGCCCGATCCGTCTTTTCGAAGATGGCGTAGTCCACCGAAATGTTGGGCGCCGTCGCGAAGCTGGCCTCGTCGAGCCGGATAAAGTCCAGGTCGGACTTTGCCCCGGCCATGGCCTGATCGGCTGCCGCCAATGTGTCGGGGGCCAGCCTGGCGCACTCCTCGATGAACGATCCGGCGCCGATCATGAACATGCCGGAGTTCCAGAAATAGCCGCCTTCGGCAAGCATTGCCGTTGCCCGCTCGTGATCGGGCTTTTCCACGAAGCGCTCGACGGGGCTTACCGCGCCCCCGTGAACGGCGTTGGACTTGATATAGCCAAAGCCGGTTTCGGGCTGCGTCGGCACGATGCCGAAGGTGACGAGGTCACCCCGGGCTGCGGCTTCTGCAGCCGATAGAACAGCGGCAAGATAGCCCCCGTCGACCATCACGTCATGATCGGAGGGCAGCACATGCAGCACCGCATCGGGGCCGTACCTGTCCTTGACGAAAACGGTAGCGGCGGCAATCGCCACAGCCGTGTTGCGCGCAACGGGCTCGAGCAGGACGCCAGCCAGGGCCGCTCCGGCTTCGTGCGCCTGTTCGGCAACAATGAAGCGGTACTCTGAATTGGTGATGATAACCGCGGGAGCATAGACCGACGGATCCGATACGCGCTGCAGGGTCTGCTGAAACAGGCTCGAATCGCCGACCAGCTTGAGGAACTGCTTGGGCCGTGCTGCCCGCGACATGGGCCAAAGTCTGGTGCCCTGTCCGCCGGCTAAAATCACGGGTACAATCAATTGCGGCATGTCTGGTGCTCTGTAGCTTGGGGTAAGATGACGCCGGCAGGCGCGTTGGGATGCGCGCCTATGTAGCCGGGGCAAGCCTCCTAAAACAATGCCTGACGCCAGTTTTCTGCCACGCTGAATCGACGCATGGGTCATCCTGGCAATTGTCCTTGGCGCGCCCGCGTGGCAAAGCTTACCCAAAGCCAGCAGGGAGAATCCTGGATGAAAACTCGCGCCGCCGTAGCCTTTGGGGCCGGCAAGCCATTGGAAATTGTCGAGGTTGATCTTGAAGGCCCCAAGGCCGGGGAAGTTCTGATCGAGATCAAGGCCACGGGCATTTGCCACACCGATGATTTCACCCTTTCGGGGGCTGACCCGGAAGGGCTGTTTCCCTCGATCCTTGGTCATGAGGGTGCCGGGGTCGTTGTCGATGTCGGCCCGGGCGTTACCAGCCTTAAAAAAGGCGATCACGTCATTCCGCTATACACTCCCGAATGCCGGGAGTGTTATTCGTGCCGCTCGGGCAAGACAAATCTGTGCACTGCCATTCGCACCACGCAGGGGCAGGGGCTGATGCCCGACGGCACCTCGCGGTTCTCGTTCGAGGGCAAGCCCATTTT
>JAQGJI010000224.1 GCA_028290685.1 Devosia sp.
GACTGGGCCGCCAAGGGTACCAACCTGCTTGGCGTTCGCGCCGTGATCGCCCAGTCGTTCGAGCGCATCCATCGCTCCAACCTGGTCGGCATGGGTGTCATCCCGCTCCAGTTCATGGAAGGCGAAAGCTGGCAGTCCCTGGGGCTCGATGGCACCGAAACCATCGATATCGAGGGGGTTACGGGGATCACGCCGCGTGCCCTGGTCACCGTCAAGATCACCCGCGCCGACGGCTCGACGCTGGAGATCCAGACCCGCTGCCGCATCGATACGGCCAATGAACTCGATTACTACAAGAACGGCGGCATTCTCCATTACGTGCTGCGCAGCCTTGTGGCCGCGTAACCTGGGGGCACCGGGCCATGGCCATCCGCCCGGGCCACGCCAGTCCTGATCCTTACCCCCGGCCTGCGCCGGGGGTATCCCACTTTGCATCGCTCACGCTTGAACCAGCCAGGCATTCGGCCGCAATGACGGACGGATGGGCATGAGTGCGCTGCAAAAGGGTGCAGCCGGAATGCATTCTCTCGGTCTCACCCTCTTTTGACTAGCAGGGAGGCTTGGGGCAAGCTTACAACCGTGCCCATGATGAAAAGTCCACTTGTTCCCGTGGCCCTTGGCCTTGTCGCGCTCGGCATGCTGGCGCCTTCCGCCATTGCCGAAAGCATGCGCGCCCGCCCCAAGGCCGTGGTGGAACTGTTCACCAGCCAGGGCTGCTCCTCCTGCCCGCCCGCCGATGCGCTGCTGACCGGGCTGGCGCAGGACGATGATTTTATCGCCCTGGCCTACCATGTCGATTACTGGGACTATGTGGGCTGGAAAGATACTTTTGCCGACGCAGAATTTTCCGACCGCCAGCGCGCTTATGCCGAAAGCTGGGGCTCCTCGCGTATCTACACCCCCCAGATGGTCGTCAACGGCCAACACGGCGTGGTCGGGTCCCGGCGCAATGACGTGCACAGGGCCCTGGACGGCGCCGCGCTGCCCCTTCAGGTCCACATCAGCCGCGAGCCCGACATGCTCAAGGTTACCAGTCCTCCCCTGAGCGGTCTGGCCGATGCCGTGGTGTGGCTGGTGAGCTATCTTGATCGCTCCGAGATCACCATCAAGGATGGCGAAAATGCAGGCAAGACCATGGTTTACACCCAGGTGGTCACCGGCCGGCAGGTGCTGGGCATGTGGGAGAGCGCCAGCGGCGCCAGCCTCAAGCTGCCAATTCCCGAAGTTCTGGCCGAAAACAGCACCGGCATAGCCGTCATTGTGCAGCAGGAACATGATGGGTTGCCCGGACCGATCCTGGGTGCCGCAGCGTTCGAGCAATAAAGAAAAGTCCCGTCCTGGGGCAAGGACGGGACAAGGCATGACTGGTCAACTCAATTTGTGGCTGACATCGGGGCGGGTGCCTGGGGGCTTGGTAAACCCGATGCTCGCCACTGGAGGCAATGGATACAGCTTGGTGGGTGATTTGGGCGCGTTTGGGGACGAAGTGTGACCGAAACTGGGTTTTTCGCTCAACTTGCTTGCCGCCCTTGCATCACGAGCCAAATGCCGCAATCATGAGAGAACAACAACAGGAGGTCATCGGACCGGTGCATAGCCGCAACCCGAACGAGGGGGCCGTCAGCCTGGCGCTGGTTCATACGGCTCCGGACAAGCCACAGCCCATTCCCAGCAAAGTGCCTGCCCTGGTCGCCTTTGACCGCAGGGAACTGGCGTTGATCCTCAATGTCTATGGCCGCAAGGTCGCAGCCGGCGAATGGCGCGACTACGCCATGGATTTCCTCAAGGAGCGTGCGGTGTTCTCGATCTATGCCCGCGTGTCGGAGCGGCCGCTGTTCATCATCGAAAAATCGCCCCGGCTGCGCAATCGGCAGGGCCAGTATTCGGTTACCAACCAGCAGGGCCGCATTCTCAAGCGCGGGCAGGAATTGAGCCTGGTGCTCAGGGTGCTCGATCCGCAACTGGCCGTGGTGGGGTAAGCCACCCTTGGCTTCCTGGCGCAGCTAGAGCGCCTTTTGCATGTGAATGATATCCAGCCAGCGATCAAACTTGAGGCCCAGCGCCTTGTGTTGACCAACGATTTGGAAGCCGAATTTCTCATGCAGGGCGATCGATGCAGCCGATTCAGCCGTGATCACCGCGATCATCTGCTTGAAGCCAAAGGCCTGGCTCTGCTCGATCAGCGCAGCCAGCAAGGTCTTGCCTAGCCCCAGGCCAACAGCGTCAGGATGCAAATAGATCGAGTCCTCGCAGGTGAAGCGATAAGCGGGACGCGGTCGGTAGGTCGAGGCATAGGCATAGCCCACAAGCCTGCCCTCCCGCTCGGCACAGACAATCGGGTGACCCTGCTCGGCCATGTGCCCGAATTTTTCCGCCATGTAGGCGGGGCCCGGCGCGTCCAGATCGAATGTCGCCGTCGAATGCTCCACATAGTGCCGATAGATATCGGTAATCGCGGGAATGTCGCCCCATGAGAAGGGGCGCAGGATCATGTCGGACACGGGGGGCTCGAGAAAACAAAAGGACCGCAGCCTTTGTAGCTGCGGTCCCAAATCAGGTCCAACCAATTATGCTTATTCGCGGTTGCCGAACAGGCGCAGCAGCATCATGAACAGGTTGATGAAGTCGAGGTAAAGGCTCAGCGCGCCCATGATGGCGCCCTTGGCCAGCACATCGGCCCCGAACGAAGCCGAATAGCCTTCCTTGATCTTCTGGGTGTCGTAGGCAGTCAGGCCCACAAAGATCAGCACGCCAACTGCCGAGATGATGAATTCCATCATCGAGGACTGCATGAAGATGTTGACCACCGAGGCGATGATCAGGCCGATCAGGCCCATCATCAGGAAGTTGCCCATGCCGGTCAGGTCACGCTTGGTTGTGTAGCCATAAAGGCTCATGGCACCGAACGTGGCGGCCGTGATGAAGAACACCTTGGCGATCGAAGCGTCGGTGTAAACCAGAAAGATCGAGGACAGCGACAGGCCCATGATGGCCGCGAAGGCCCAGAAGGTTGCCTGTGCCGCCGGTACCGACAGCTTGTTGATGCCAAAGCTGAGCACCAGCACGAAGCCCAGCGGCGCCAGCATCACGACCCATTGCAGGGGGCTCGCAAACAGCAGGTAGCCCCACTGGGTGAGCAAGGTGCCATTGGCCATTTCGGCCACGGCCGCATCGGGGTTGGTCGTTACGGCAGCAGCCGCCGCAAACCAGGCGGCAAGCCCGGTCACCACGAGACCGATGCTCATGTAATTGTAGACGCGCAGCATGTAACTGCGCAGGCCCTCATCGATGGCCGCGGCCGAGCCGGCCCGCGCACCGAGGGTCTGACGGTCATATTCAGCCATAGTCGGTTTCCTTTCCCAATCAAAAAGCGGTCTTTACCCCGCCGGTGGGCCTATGATTGCCACTTGACCGACAATATGGATGGGAGATCATCGCTTTACAAGACGTCTCGGGAGACGTGCGACTATTCGACTGGCCGCAAACGGCTGTTGTGTTAGGGTCACTGCGAATCGTGGCGCAGAACGCAAAAGAGGAGGGCCCATGCCCCGGCTCTTCACCGGCCTTGAAATCCCGGCCGATATCGGGTTTGCGCTGTCATTGAAGCGCGGTGCCCTGACAGGTGCCCGCTGGATTGACCCGGACGACTACCATATCACCCTGCGCTTTATCGGCGATGTCGACAACCAGAGCGCTGACGACATCGCGGCAAGCCTGGACCGGCTTTCCCATTCCATGCGCTTTTCGGTACGGTTGACCCATCTGGGCAGTTTTGGCGGTGATAAGCCGCGGGCGCTCTACGCTGGCGTCGAGCCCAATGAAAGCCTGAGCCGGCTGCAAGCGGCGCAGGAACGGGTGCTGCAGCGCGCCGGGGTGCCTCCCGAGGGGCGCCGGTTCGTGCCCCATGTGACCCTGGCGCGGCTGCGGGGCGGCAACGGGATGGACGTGGCGCGCTTTATCGCCGAAGCGGGGCGGTTCGAGCCACTGAGCTTTCCGGTTGGCCGGTTCGTGCTGTATTCAAGCCGGAATTCGGTGGGCGGTGGCCCCTATGTGGTCGAGCAGGGCTATCCACTGGTCGCCTGATCAAAGTCACGCAACTGTTAGCCGATTGTTAACCGCGACGGGTCAAACCGGGGGAACAGTGCCTGCGCACGTCAAATTCCCGCCGCGATTGCCTCGCTATTGAAACAAATACGGTCGGATGCGGCGGCGTTTGACGTCTTGGTAACCATGTTCAGGGCAAACTTCGCGGGCAGCTTCCCCTAGAACCGGACCTTCATACAAGAGGATGATTTTGCGATGACGACAAACACCGGTGGCCTTGCACTCGGGCTCGCGGTCGCCGCGGTCATGGCTTTGGCGCCTGCCGCACAGGCACAGCAAGCGACCGAGCTTGGCACCTTCAACAACTGGACTGCCTGGCAGGCGACCGATGCGAGCGGAGTGATCTGCTATGTGTCGGCCACACCGAGCAGCAGCGAACCGGCCGGTGCCAATCGCGATCCCATTCACTTCATGATCATTCATCGCAAGGGCATGGGCACTAAAAACGAAGTGCAGACCATTATTGGCTATCCCTATAACACCAATGATGCCAAGGCGAGCGCCGCCATCGATGGTAAATCCTATCCCATGGTGACCGAAGGCTCGGCGGGCTGGCTTGCCTCGACGGGCGATGAAGCCGGGTTCGTCCAGGCCTTCAAGGCCGGCACCAATCTTGTGGTCAGAGGCACCAGCCAGCGCGGCACCAATACGGCCGACACCTATTCGCTGTCCGGCGCAACAGCAGCAGTCAACGCGATCGACGCCGCTTGCCAATAGATATTTTTCGGGTTGCCCATGGTGGGCGATCCGCCATAGTCGGGCGTTGGGCTTTGCCGTCCTTCGCCCTTTTTTCTTTGCTGAGGCCCCTCATGAGCAAGTCTGCCTGTGCGATCGCCGTTCTTGCGGTCCTGACCCTCACCCATGCCGCCAGCGCCCAACAGGTGCGCCTGCTCAATGAAAGCCGGGACTGGTCCAGCTATGGTGCCGGGGACGCAGCGGGGGCGGTGTGCTTTGCCATGAGCAAGCCCCAAAGCATCACCCCGACACCCGATGGCTATAGCCAGGGCTATATCTACATCACCAACCGGCCAGCGGAAAACGTGGTCAACGAGTTCAATCTCGTCGCCGGTTTCACCTTCCAGCCCGATAGCGTGGCAACGCTCAGCGTGGGCGGGCAGAGCTTCAACCTCTTCACCCAGAACGATGCGGCCTGGCTCGACGACGCCGGGCAATCCGGTGCTCTGGCCAGCGCCATCCGCGCCGGCTCCTCCCTTACCATCGAAGGCACCACGGCCGCCGGCATCAAGGTGACCCAGACCTATTCGCTCTCAGGGGCAACGGCGGCCCAGGAATCGATCAATTCGGATTGCTAGCGCAGGGGCCCATTCGCACAGGGCTGGCCTGATGCGGATCAGGGTGGTTTGCGCTCTGGCACCCCAGCCCCGGGCCTGACCCCGCGGCCCCTGGCGAGATTGCACCACAGCCGCAAGGTGAATGGCACAACCGCTCGGTTGTGGGCCCAACATCTCCGGATGGATCCCGGATCACGTCCGGATAACAGCGTCAGTATGGCACCATGCTGCCCCGCCTGCGCGCCCGGTGCGCCCGAGGGGGCGGTGCCTTGGCACTGCCTTTTGATCATGCCCCCCTGTCGCTTTGCCAAGAACATGCCCATATGCTATGGGCTACCACCCCC